>CACYDQ010000028.1 GCA_902773215.1 uncultured Spirochaetaceae bacterium
ACCGGCGGCCACAGCTACCACTCGCGCTACGAGTGGGCGAGCCTCAGGCAGATGATCCGCGCGACCGAGGTCCTCATCCAGCTCGCCAAGGCCTGGGCGGAGTAGGGGAGTCCCAGGCTGTTTGCAATAGCGTGCCTCTCGCAATAAAACGGCCCACCCGCTTGCGGGTGGGCTTGCTTTTTTTGTATCGTGGCCTTACGCGAACTGGGCCTGCCTGAGCGCGTAATAGGCACCCTTCTTCGCCATCAGCTCGGAGGGGCTGCCGCTTTCCACGATACCCCCCTTATCGATGACAAAAATGCGGTCCGCGTTCTGAATCGTGGAGAGCCGGTGCGCGATGACGAAGCTCGTACGGCCTTTCAGCATGCTCGCGATTCCCGCCTGAACAAGAAGCTCCGTCTTGGTGTCGATGCTGCTCGTCGCCTCGTCCAGAATCAGGATGCGCGGGTCTGACAGCATCGTGCGGGCGAATGCGACCAGCTGCCTCTGCCCGCCTGAAAGCTCGCCTCCGCGTGCCGTCAGCTTGGTGTCGTAGCCGTCAGGCAGCCCGCGTATGAAGTCATCCGCATGGACCGCCCGGCTCGCCGCCAGCATCTCCTCTTCCGTCGCGTCGAGCTTGCCGTAGAGGATGTTCTCGCGGATCGTGCCGCTGAAGATGTAGTTGTCCTGCGTCATTATCCCCATCTGCGTGCGAAGGCTCTCAAGCTTCACGTCGCGGATGTCCTTGCCGTCTATCAGGATGGCCCCGCCCCGTATGTCGTAGAAGCGGCTCACGAGGTTGACGACCGTTGACTTGCCCGCCCCGGTGGGGCCGACCAGGGCGATCGTCTCACCCTGCGCGACGGAGAAGCTCACGTCCTTGAGCACGTCCACGCCGTCCTTGTAGCCGAAGCTCACGTTCCTGAATTCGACCTTGCCCTGAATCGGCGGCAGAAGCCCGGCTCCCGCCTTGTCCGTGACCTGCGCCTCCGTGTCGATTATCTCGAAGATACGCTCCGCACCGCTCGCCGCATTGACGAACTGATTGTAGAAGTTGCTCAGGTTCATGATCGGCTGCCAGAACATGCCGACGTAAGTCCCGAACGCGATGTAGGTCCCGATGGAAACGCCCTCGATCCCCAGCAGCTTTATGCCCACCAGATAGAGCATCATCGTGCCGATGCTCCAGCAGAGGTCTATCCACGAGCCGAACGCGTCGCACCAGCGGACGGCCCGGATGAATTCCCTGCGGTCATCCCAGACCAGCTGGCGGAATGTCGTGTCCGTCTCCTTTTCCGCGCGGAAGCTCTGGATAATCTTTATGCCGGACAAATCCTCGTTTATGAACGCGTTCATGTTGGACGACTTCTGACGCTTGGCCTTCCAGTGCTTCTCTGCCATGACCGAAATCAGGAATACCCCCACAATCAGGAATGGCAGGGTGCACAGGGCGGCGAGCGCGAGCTTCCAGTTCTTCACTAGCATTATCACGACGACGGCGATGACCGTGACCAGGTTCGGGATCAGCGTCGTCACCGCGTTCTCGATGATGTCCTTGAGCGAGTTCGTGTCGCCTATGATACGCGCGAGAATCTTGCCCGACGGCCGCGAGTCAAAGAAGGCGAGGTCCAGGCCCTGTATGTGGTCATACAGCTCCTGCCTCAGTTCCTGAATGACCTTGTTGCTCGTCTTTGCCATAAGGATCATGCGCATCTTCATCGCGAGCACCGCCAATGTGTTCAGCACGGCGGCAAGCGCGACGATTCCGATGAGGCCGGGTACATCCCCCGGGATTATGTATCTGTCAACCGCCCGCTCGTTCAGGAGCGGGTTCACCAGGTCCACCGTCGTCCCGAAGGCCATCATCAGGAGCACGAGGGCAATCCGTCCCTTGTGCCTGAGGAGGTAGCGGAACAAGCGCGGCATGGTCTCGAAGCTGGACTTCTGAACCTGCTGCTCATCTATCTTGTAACTGTTCATATCTTCACTCCATACTGGCTGTCGTAAGTTTCCTTGTACAGCCCGCCCCGTGCAAGCAGCTCGTCGTGGGTTCCTTCCTCCACGATCCGGCCCTTGTCCAGGACGATTATCTTGTCTGCCTTGCGCACCGCGCTTATCCTGTGCGCGATGATGATTTTGGTCATGCCGGAAAGTCCCGCGAGCACCTGCTGGATTTCCTGCTCCGTCTCGCTGTCGAGCGCGGACGTCGAGTCGTCCAGCACGAGCACGGGCGTTTTGCGTGCGAGCGCGCGGGCAATCGTAATCCGCTGCTTCTGCCCTCCGCTCAGGCCCACGCCCCGCTCGCCGATGACGGTCTGCTCCTTCTCCTCCATCTTGTCCACGAATTCCGCGGCGTGCGACTGCGTGAGGGCTGACCGGACTTCCGGCACGGTAATCGTTTCCCGTTCCCCGAGCCGCACGTTCCCCTCAATCGTATCGCTGAACAGGAAGATGTCCTGCATGACGCAGGAGACGGCGCGGCGCAGGGCGGGCAGGGGCAGCTCGCGGATGTCGATTCCGTCCAGCCTGATGCACCCGCCCGTCACGTCGTACATGCGCTTGAGCAGGTTGATTATCGTCGTCTTGCCCGAGCCAGTCGCCCCCATGATGCCGAGCGTCTGCCCCGCCTTGACGGAGAAGGACACGTCGTCAAGAATCTTGCGGGGACCGGCGCTTGCGGACGGCTCCCCAGTTTTACTGGTGTCACGGGTTTCATCATCCCCGCCGCCTTCTGCATCGTCTGCCCTCGCCGTTTTCCCGCTCGTCACGTAGCTCACGTGGTAAAACTCTATGTCGCCGTTCAGGTCATGCTGGGAGAAGAGCGCGCCGGAAAGCTCCTCGTCGAGCGTGCTTCCCCCTGACCTGTCGGTGATGTCGGGCATCTCCGCATAAATCTTGTTCAGGCGCTTGACGCTTGCCTTCGCGCTGGAAAAGCCGTTGGTCAGCCAGCCGAGCATCTCCATTGGCCAGAACATGCCGTTCACGTACACGATGAAGGCTATCAGCTCCCCGACGCTCATCTGCTTGCCGCCGGGAATCGGGTTGCCCTTCATTACGACAAGGCCGCCCAGGAGCAGGGAGGCCACAGCGAGCAGCCTCGTTATCATCTGGATAATCGGGTTGTACCTGACGAAGACTCGGCTCAGGTCTATGTTCAGCTCGTAGAACTTCTGGTTGTGCTTGTGGAACTTCGCAACCTCGAATCCCTCGCGGGCAAAAGCCTTGACGGTGCGTACCCCGGCAAGGTTCTCCGCCGCAACGTTGTTCATCTCCGAGCCTTCCTGCGCGACAGCCCCGTACAGGCCGTCCAGCTTGCGCTCCATCAGGATTGCGATGACTCCCGCGATGACCATACCCACCGCCGGAATGATGGCAATCTGCCAGTTTATGCGCATCATGAAATAGAGGGTGGACACGGTCCGTATGACCACCTCCGCCATCAGGATGCCCATGAAAGCCGCTATTTCCCAGATGCGGTCCACGTCGTCCTTGACGCGGCTCATCAGCTCGCCACTGTTGATGCCGTCAAAGAAATTCGCCGAGAGGCTCTGGATTTTCCCGAAGAGGTTTATCCTGATTTCCGAGGCCATCTTGCTCCCCGCCAGGTCACAGAGGAATTCCTTGGCGTACTGGAAGAAGCACCTTCCCACGCCGATTGACAGGATTCCGAGCAGCAGGAAATTCAGCATCTCCATTTTGCGGGCGACGAGAACGTCATCGACGATATGCTGGATGATAATCGGCGCGACCTGGTCCAGCATGGTTCCTGCCGCCATGCAGATGACGGCGATCAGGTAGAATAGGGCGTACTTTCTCACGTAGCCCGTCAGATTAAGCTTGTTCATAACAATCAATACAGATAGCTGTGCCATTCGGCATGCACACATGAAGAATGCCGAACACGACAAAACGCACGTAGGGGTATGTGCGGACTTTTGCGAGGAAATGCTGGTACTTTTAAGCGGGAATTTACTTCGTCTTGCGAGAAAGGAGATTTATTCCGCACTTAAAAGCAAGCAGTACACTGTTATCCATGGGAGTAACCTCCGTTCAAGATGATTTAGATTTCCTCACTCTAGTGAGAAAGAAAAAAAATGTCAAGAACCCATGAACAGTTTGAACAGTTTTGCTAGCGCGTGAGGTCTTTTCCACCCTGTTGGCAAGGGTAGCTCAGCTCC
>CACYDQ010000029.1 GCA_902773215.1 uncultured Spirochaetaceae bacterium
CAGGTTGAGAATACCATACAGAACATCATCCTTGAGGAGATGGAGAAGCTTGACGGAATCATGATCTGCACGACGAACCTTGCGGACAACCTGGACGCGGCGTTCGATCGGCGGTTCCTGTTCAAGATACGGTTCGAATACCCCACGCTGGACGCGAAGAAGCGGATATGGAAGTCCAAGCTGGACTGGCTTGCGGATGACGTGGCTCTCGCCGTCGCCAAGGACTACGAGCTGAGCGGCGGGCAGATAGACAACATCGTGCGCAAAATCACGATGGACGAAGTCCTCACCGGCAAGCTCCCCGACATGGACGCGCTTGTCACGATGTGCCGGAACGAAAAGCTCGGCAGCCCGGAGCATAAGATTGGGTTCTTCTAATCCGTGGGGATGTTTACGCCCCCGTCCTGCTGTGGCAGGACGTCTGTCTGGAGCATTGGGGAAAGTCGCAGCAGCTTTAAATGGATGAGTACGAAAATGATTTGACAGTTTGCATAATATAATGTACAATATGTGTATGGAACGGGAAGTACCCTTGGAAGCTGTGTTCTACGAGACAGAACAAGGCAACCAACCATGCCGCGACTACTTGTTGTCACTTTCTAAAGATGACAGACGGGAAATTGGGGCAGACATTTTTGCCGTGCAGAAGGGATTCCCTATGGGGCTTCCTTTATGCCGCAAAATGGGTAGCGACTTATGGGAAATTCGTTCCTCAATAGAGGACGGAATAAGTCGTGTGCTCTTTACAATCGATGGAAACATGATGGTGCTGCTACACGGGTTTACGAAAAAAACACAGAAAACACCGCAGAATGAGCTTGAGACGGCGGAGAATCGGCTGAAAGATTATAGGAGGCTGAAAGGATGAACGGAAGGGGACAGATTTTTTCTGATTTTATGAAAGAACAGGGCTTGTATGACGAGGCACAGGAGCTTGCCACTAAAAAAGTGATAGCTGCTCAGCTCAAGGCAGAGATGGAAAGGCAGAACCTCTCAAAATCTGCCGTCGCTGCCTTAATGCACACGACCCGCACTGCCGTTGACAACGCACTTGACCCTGCATTTAACACTTCAATAGCGACGGTTGAGCGTTTTGCACGTGCGTTGGGAAAGCAAGTCGCCATAACGCTGGTATAAGGGCTTGGACCTTCTCCTTCGGGCTCTTTTCTAAAATCGCATCCTCCCCATCGCGAAATGATTGCTGTGAAAAAATCAGCGTTCCAGTATCGACTTAACCGCACTGGTCACTTCATATCTTTTGAAATCATCTTGTAAAGAAAATTCAGGTTCTTCCTGCCGTAGTGGCTTTTGCGGCGGGCTTGTTCCATATTCTCATAGACCTCAATGCTATAAAAAAATACTTGCCAGCTGGCAGTGTTAGGGAGCCTCGGCATTCGTTATACTCTTGTATGTATTGAATCTATACTGATTCCATAACGATTTAATTCGGAGGTTTTTTATGGCAAACTACTATTGTAGGTTCTGTGGGTCAAGGTTCGCGAACGTCTCATCGTTGACATCATCTACATGTCCCCGGCATCCGCTGGGAGGCCACAAGGGAAAGCACGAGCTGTACGAGGGCAGCGAGAAGTCCCGCTACACCTGCAAGTACTGCGGCTATACGGCGGCAAGCATTTCTAGCCTTACATCAATGACATGTGTCAGGCATCCTGACGGAGCGCACAAAGGCAAGCACAGCCCCGCGCTGTAGAGAGCTGTAGGCGGGAGCATCCGTGTCTGGTTAGGGACGCGGGTGTTCCCGCCTTGCTGGGGGCGGACGGCTTGCTGTCTGTCCTGCCGGATAAAATGCAAGGCGTAAAGCTTGAGAACAATGGGAGGTGCGTATGCGGGGTGATGAAGAAAAGAAACTGAAAAAAACGTTGGAGGAACGCAGGGAGCGTCTGAACGCCAGCTTTGTCTGGACTCCAGAAAACAAGCGCAAAATCGTCGAGCTGAACAATGGCCTGCTGGAACGCTACCGGGAAGCCTACGATGAGCTTGTCCGGGTCTCGTCTGAATATGAGGAGCGCTTCCGCTCGGGCGACACGAACTACCAGGATTACACGATGGAAGTTGAATTCTGGTACAACGCACCGGAAAGCCAGGACGAGGAAGAGAATGATTTGTGGGACAACCTGTGCGAGGAAACCTTAGAATGGGGACCGCCTTTGCTGGCAAGAAGCGCTGCCCGCGACAGGGGGCTTGGAATCAGGCCCTTTGAAGATGCCATGCTCATTGACGACAAGTCATGGAACGAGTACCCCTTCAACACGGCGGAACTCGACGACACCTACATCTATCACTTCATGCATGCCATCTTCAACCATAACCA
>CACYDQ010000030.1 GCA_902773215.1 uncultured Spirochaetaceae bacterium
CCCTCGTTGTACTGGAAGCCGGATTTCTCCACCATCCACTTGACGAAGACCATCGCCGCGAGCTTCTTCTTCGCGCTCGACTTGACGTTTATGCCGAAGTTGTTGTCGGGACGGGCGGAGGCAATCTGGATTCCGTCCACCTGAATCGGGAAGGGCATGTAGCCTATGTCGTCCGGGTTCGACCCCGCGCTCTGAATCTGCGTGAACACCCATGAGCCGAGGGCCATCGTCGCTATGTCGCCCCGGTTCATCATCCCCTTGCAGCCCTCCCAGTCGGTTGCGGTGAAGTCATCCTCGATGAGTCCCTCTGCGGCGGCCTGGTAGAGGATGCGGTAGACGTTGTAGGCCCCGCTGCCGTCGCCGGGATCTGAGAAGGGGGCCTTCTTGTGTATCAGCTCATGGTTCAGGTAACTGCTGTTGCCGGTGGCGGTGCAGGAGATATAATAGTCCCACTGGTTAAGCGGCCAGCCGGAGGCGTAGTTCGTGTAAAGGGGGATGGCCTTGGTCCGCTCCTTTATCTGCCGGAGGGCAGCAAGGAATTCGTCCGGGGTCCTGGGCAGCCTGTCTATGTTCGCCTCGGTAAAAATCCTCTTGTTGTAAACGATGCCCTGCACGTTCCCCGCGGAGGCAATGCCGTAAACCCTGCCGCCATAGGAGTACTGGTCGGCGAAGCGGAGGCTCCGGGACAGCTCCTCCTCCGTGCCGTAGGGGACGAAGTACTTGGAGAACTGCGACCGGTCGTTGATAGGAATCATCATGATGTCGCCCCAGTTGCCCTGCTCCAGCATGGCCGTCGCCGTGGTGTAATAGTCGGTCAGCGCCTCAACCGAGACCTTTATGCCCGGGTACATGCGGTTGAAGACCTTTATGTAGTCCATCCACGAATGCCCGGTATACTGGGGCGAGGTCATGTCTGTCCGGTGCGAGACCAGGACGATGGCGGCCTCAAGCTCTATGGCTGTCTCCCCCAGCACTATGTCAACGTACTTGGTCTCGTAGGCGTTGAACTCGTCCTCAGCAGCACGAAGATCCTTCCTCTCACAGGAAAAAAGGAGGACACCGAGGGCCAGCAAAAAAATGAATCGCGCGCGCTTCTCCATGAGGCAAGTATACTATCCTGCCGGGGATAATTCAATCGCTGCTAGGGAATATTTCTGATTGCGTTTCCGGCGGTCTCTGCTATCATTGCGGTATATAGTAACGTGCCTAGGAGAGAGGAGCCATGATTGAAAAGAAGCCGTTGGTAAACGATTTGTATACGGCGGACCCTTCGGCCCATGTGTTCGGCGGGAAAATCTACATTTATCCCTCGCATGACGAGGACATCGACGTCGAGAGCAACGACAACGGGGATCAGTATGACATGAAGGACTACCATGTCTACGAGATGCCCGATACCGAGACCTACCCGAAGGACTGCGGCTGCGTCCTCAGGCTGGAGGACGTTCCCTGGGCCTCCAAGCAGCTCTGGGCACCGGACTGCGTGGAGAAAGACGGGAAGTATTACTTCGTCTTCCCCGCCCGCGACAAGCAGGGGATGTTCCGCATCGGCATGGCCATAGGGGACGGCCCCGCAGGCCCGTTCAAGGCGGAGCCCGACTACATCAAGGGAACCTACAGCATTGACCCCTGCCTGTACCCGGACACGGACGGCAAGTATTACCTGACATTCGGAGGAATCTGGGGCGGCCAGCTGGATCAGTACCGGAACAACAAGTGGAGCGCGGACAACAAGGAGCCCAAGGGGGCAGAGCCCGCATGCACGCCCAAGATTGCCCTGATGAAAGACAACCTGACGGAGCTCGCCGAGGAGCCGCGCGACCTGGTCATCACCGACGGGAACGGCAAGCCGCTGACCGGCGGGGACGAGGAGCGCCGCTACTTTGAGGATCCCTGGCTGTTCAAGAAGGGCGACACCTACTACTTCACCTACTCCACGGGGACGACGCACCTTCTGTGCTATTCCACATCCAAGAACGTGTACGGCCCCTATACCTACGGAGGGGTCATCCTCACGCCCGTGCTGGGCTGGACGACCCATCACTCGATTCTTGAGTACAAAGGCAAATGGTACCTTTTCTACCACGACTGCGAGCGTTCCGGCGGCATAAACCAGAAAAGGAACGTCAAGTTCTGCTCTCTGGAATTCACCCCCGACGGCGGTATAAAGACCATCGACGGCAGCTTGGGAAAATAGGGACGGTCAGTCAAACTTTCCGTCCGCATCCCGGTCAGCCCGCTCGTACACGAGCACATCGTCCTTGCGGATGATGTCGCTCGATTTGGCAAAGCGCCGCTTGCCGTCCCGGTAGATGAGCAGGATCCGGATGGTCGCATCCTGCTCAATCAGGGATACCTTTCTTCCAATCCATGAGCTGTCCAGGTTGACGATGATTTCCTCCAGCTTGAGGGACTGATCGTTGAGCGGATTGGCGACATTGGTATATTCTTCCACGAATCCCGCCGAGATGATGCCCGTCGGGATGGCAACCGTCAGAACTCCAAGTATTGCCGTGATGCCCCCCATCAGCCTGCCAAACGCAGTAATCGGATAGATGTCCCCGTATCCTATCGTCAGGAGCGTCGCGATGCTCCACCAGAGACCGGAGAACGCATTGCCGAATGCATCGGGCTGGGCCTCGTGCTCCGTGCTGTAAATGCACAGGGATGAGGCCAGCATCAAGATGAAGATGATGAACAGGGAGGACGTCAGCTGGTTCTTCTTCTTGACGATGACATCCCTGATGACGAAGAAAGAATCGTAGTAAGCGTTTATCCTGAACAGGCGCAGGATCCTGACCACGCGGAGCATACGGAAGGCGATGAAGCCATTAAGGAAGAACATCGGCAGGATGGTCAGCAGATCCACGATTCCGTAGAAACTCCTGACGAACCTCAGGCGAGACCTGACCGGCCCCTCCTCCGGGTACAGGATATCTGCCGTCCAGAGCCTGAGCAGGTACTCCACGACGAAGATTCCCGTCGTGACTGCATCCGCAATGTCGAACAGGGGCGACCAGGGCCTGAGCCCGTCGAATGTCCGAAGGAACAATGCCGCAATGTTAATCAGAATCATCGTGATGATGAAAAAGTCAAATATCCTCGACGGCAGGTCGCTCACCTGCCCTATCTGAATGATATCAAACACCCGCTTCTTGCGGGCTGCATACGCTTCGTCCGATTTCTGCATACCTTCGCCTTTACCGCTTCTCATCTCGTACTGCCTGTATGCCCAATCATAGCACAGAGAGAGGCAGGAAGGGAAGTAGGCAGGGA
This sequence comes from uncultured Spirochaetaceae bacterium, assembly GCA_902773215.1. Taxonomy (GTDB): domain Bacteria; phylum Spirochaetota; class Spirochaetia; order Treponematales; family Treponemataceae; genus Treponema_D. Next base: position 3,277 of record CACYDQ010000030.1, read on the forward strand.
CAGGAGCCCTGTCATCGCGGGATGTCCGGTCCCGTCCGTCCACAAGATTCTTGACTTTTCGCCCCCATGCTATATAATGATCATTAATATAACAACCATTAACTTAATGGCCATTATTTTAATGGTCATTATATTAATACAGAAGCAACGTCTATTTATGGAAGTGTTTTACGACCGGAAAGAAGAGTTCAAGGTTCTCGGCGACATAGAGCGGCAGTCTGCCCGCAACGC
>CACYDQ010000031.1 GCA_902773215.1 uncultured Spirochaetaceae bacterium
ATGGACATTGAATTCAAGTTCATGTCTATTTGTTAAGTTCGTTTTATATACCGGCCGGGTCTCTTGGGGAGGAGACCCGGCCAATTTTATGTTATTTCCCGGCAGGACTAATCCAGCGGGAACAGGAGGAATCCTTTATCCTTATGGGCATAATAGAGCATGTCCTGGGCGGGATTCATGTAGAAATAGAACACATTGTCGGTAGGATTCCCGTTGATATCAACATTGGAGAATTCGTGACGGAGGACGACGACGTCAATCCGGCCTTCGCTAGGGACATTCTGCCAACGCTGCGTGCTCTGCACATCGATGGTACCCTGGGCATACGTTTCCGTCTTTCCCGGCTTGTAGGTATCAGGATGGGCAATATGTTCCATAAGATATTCTTCGATCAGCGGATTGGTCTTTTCAGCCGGAGACGAACATCCCAAAACGACCAATGCCGCAATAAGGGTGGAAAGAAAGCGATTCATACAAATCTAATTATAATAATGAAACTTCTAAAAAGCCAAAGAATGAGCTGGGGAGGCGACAGCTTCCGTTACTATCCCCCGGATATAGACCCGCAAAACGGGTTTTTCGCCATTCGAACAAACGGTCAGCATCTGGCTGAAGCGCCCCGTGTGCGGAGGAGTATATTGGACAGAAAATGACGCGGAATCACCCGGCATCAAGGGCTCGGTGGAAAATTCGGGAACGACACAGGAACAGCCAGGGATGACGCGCGATACAACCAGGGGAGACTCTCCCGTGTTCTTGTAATTGAAGACAAAAGCCTGGACGCCATCCGAAATCGGAAACGCTCCGCAATCGATCGACTTTTCCGTCAAGGTAAGCCGGGGAGGATTCTGGGAATACCCCGAAAAGCAGGGTACAAACAGAAGAAAGAAAAGAAACTTCCAAAAACGCATGGATTGAATGATTAAAAAAGGGGGCAGAACCCGCAGGCTCTGCCCCTCTTCTATCAATTATTGTTCCAAAGGAACAGTCATCTTACTGTTCGATGGTGGCAGCAACAGGGACCTTAATGCCTTCCTTCATAATCTCACCCCAACCGTACTTGACAGTGACGTTCAGGAAGATATTGAAGTCGGAAACACCGGTACCGTTGTTCTTGTAGGTGACATAACCGTAATCGGTCTCCTTCAGATCCTTGGCCTTCTCCTCACCAACGAGTTCCTTCATCTCGTCGAAGGTCTTGGTCTCAAGGATAACGGTCTTCGGGATCGGCTGGATCTCGTTATTCAGGTCGCACTTAACATTCTCAAGGTCAACCGTGATCTCGAACGGACCATAGAAGCCCCAGTAGTTCTCGTACTCGGAGAAGTAACGGCCACGCCAATCGTAAGGAGCGATGAGATCCTCGATACGGATGTAGGAGCCTTCCTCACCGTAGTCAACAGCGTCGATGTACTTGTCAGCGGCGGTGTCGGCGATATCGATCGGACGGACATAGTCAGCACGGAAGTGATCCTTACCGTCGAAGGTGATGGCAACTTCCTTGGTCTCGTCACCGCAGACGATACCCTTGGCGCCAAGGTTCACATAGAGCTGCTTGGTGTTGAGGAGCTTCTTGGCCAGGTCGCTCTCCTTGTTGAGAGTGATGGTATTCGGAAGCTCTTCTCCTTCATTGTCGATGGTGGCGATCACCTCTTCCTCACCACCGGCGACCTTGGCGCTGAGCGTCAGGCCATCCTCGGAGATGGTGAAGGTGACATCCTTACCGTCGATCTTCGGAGCCTTGATGTCATGACCAGTGGCGGCGCAGAAGAAATACTGGATCTCGGTCACGGCAGGATTGAGCTTGAGCACGCCCGGAACACCTTCCTCGGAGCCAGCCGGCCAGGTCACGAAGCTGGCGTTGATATCGTTCACGAAGACGCAGTTCTCAGGATCCTCATCACCGACGAAGGTCGGAACGGCGACATTGTAGCGGGTGGCAGTCTTTTCAGCATTCCAGTAGTTGGAGATGTACTGGGCCTTCTCCACGTTGTAGGACTTCTGGATACCGTCGACCTCAGCCTCGAGGAGGATAACAGCGATAATCTTCGGATTGTTGGAAGACTGGTAGGCAACGAGGTGCTGGACCTTCTTGCCGGCATACTCCCAAGCCTCGTCAGCGGTGATGGTCCACTTCAGGATGTGGGTACCCTCAACCTGGGTATTCTCAACTTCCTCGACAGTACCGACGTTCTTGATAGCGGTTTCCTCAGTAGCATTCGGAACCTCATAGTTAGGAACGAAGGTGTCA
>CACYDQ010000032.1 GCA_902773215.1 uncultured Spirochaetaceae bacterium
CGCAGCTGCAGGGGTTCTTCGTGTCCAAAAGATTGCAGTGGTCGGCAAAGAAGGCGTCGAGGTTCATCCGTGCCCGGAACAGCAGCCCCTTGAGCGCGTTCGGGGAAAGTTCAAGCAGCTCGGCGGCACAGTCGGTCGGCATTCCGAACATGTCCACGAGGGAGAATGCGATCCGTTGCTTCAGGGAAAGCTTCCTGACCATCGCCATGAAGCATCCGTTCTGGAGGGCCTTGATTTCATCGGCGACGATGACCTCTTCCTCCGGCTGCGGCAGGGCTTCCGGAAGCTCTGCCCCCATGCGTTCAAGCTCCTCGATTTCCGAAGGAAGCTCCTCCGCCGCACCTCGTTTCCGAACTGTCATGAGGAACTGCCGGTAGCAGATTGTCGAAAGCCATTTCCGCAGCGCCGTTTCGTCCTTCAGCTGTCCCTGCTTCTCGAACGCCGCCATAAAGGTCTGCTGGGTCAAATCCTCCGCGTCCTGAGGATGGCAGGACAGTTTCAGCGCAAAATTGTAGATGTATACGTAGTGTTCCGTAAAGACCGTACCGAAATCCATCTGGACGATTATGATATCATAGAGCGCGATGAATGGCAATGAAAAGGCTGCCGGGAAAGCGAGACTAATAGCCGAACTTCCTGTCGACGAGGCCGCGCTCGCGGACAATCTTGAGAGCGGCCATCTTGCGGGGGCGGCCCTGGACGTTTTCCAGACGGAACCACTGCCCGCCGACAGTCCCCTTTGGAAGACCAAGAAGCTGCTGATTACACCCCACGTCTCAGGAATCATGATGCTGCCCTGCACGCGGGACAGGAACGTGGACCTCTTCTTGGAAGACCTGCGCAACTATATGGAAGGAAAGCCGCTCCGGGGGCTCGTAGACAGGAAACTCGGCTATTAACTGCCCAAGTGGATATAACAAAGGGCATCTCGAAGAGCTGCAGTTTTCGAGATGCCCTAGACACCAAGCGATGCCGAAATAGTTGTCCTAAACTATTCAATCACACCTATCTTCCTGAGCTGGACAAACACGGAGTCGTTGCCGACCCAATGTCCGGCCCCTGCGAAGATGAAGGTCGTACCTCCCTCGCGCAGGTAGCCCGCAATGTCCTTAGCCCAGTCCTTGTTCCGGTCGGTGATGACCATCTTGTAGTAGTTCTCGTAGAACTGATGCTTGTCTTCATCGTCCTCCATGTCCTCTTGGAAAAGCTTGGCGAATGAGGCTCTGTCATCCTTGAGGTAGGAATCATACATCGCCTTGGCATCCGCTATCTCCTCGCTGGGATCCTTAAGTTCGTCAAGCAGGTCACGCAGCATGTCCATCTGATCATCGTAGCTACCATAGGTGAGTATATCCATCTGAGTTTGAAGGGTATCAAGTCCCTCCACTTTGCGCCCGGCTTCGGATGCAGCTGCCAACAGCACGCTGTCCAGACCATATTCGGTGGAAAGACCGCTGCCCATGTAAAGCGCCGCCGAAATGGAATACGTCGTTATCCACGGTTCAAACTGAGCAAGCTGCTCCATCACGTCTTTGTCAAGGAATGAAACGAGGGTATTCCGCTGCGTTGTGGACAGTCCGTCGGTTATCTTCCTTCCACCCGCCCTCTTGTAGCTTTCCGCCATTTCTTCCATGATATCGCTTTGCAGCGCAACAAAGTCGTCTCCAGATACTTCCGCCACCAAACGGTCTGCATTCTCCCACGCCTTTACCACGGCATCTGCCAGCGGATACATTTTGCCGTCGCCCAAATGGAAGCTTCCCTGCACATACACGGTGGACGGATTGCCCTTCCGGTCAGTTCCGTCAATCCTCCAGAACATCCTTTCGGGACATTCCGTGACAGTCGCTTTGGCCCCCTTGCCAACGCTGGCACAGGACATCATTAAACCCGCCAGCAACAGCATGACGAGTGTAGCAATTTGTCTTCTCATTGTTTCCTCCATAAAACCGATACAAACAAAACCATTCTAGTGTTTTTCTCTGCCTTGCGCTATATGTTCCTGCAGTCCGGCATGGCAAACCCGTTGATATCGTGCCCTTCGAGCTTCAGCAGGGCGATCTTGTTCTGGATTCCGCCGCCGTAGCCCGTCAGCTTGTTGTGTGCGCCGATGACGCGGTGGCAGGGAACAAGTATGCAGAGCGGGTTCCAGCCGACCGCACCGCCGACGGCTTGCGCGGACATCTTTGCACTGCCGTGCCTCCGTGCGATTTCTGCGGCAATCTCGCCGTAGGTCCGGGTTTCCCCGAACGAAATCGAGCACATGATGTCGCACACTTCCTTTCTGAAAGGGGTGAGTTTTTGGATTCTGTATGCCGGGGTGAAATCGGGCTGTCTCCCTGAGAAGTACACGTCAAGCCAGCGGGCGGTCTCCTGGAAAACCGGACGGGCCGTTTCTTCATGGGCTTCATTGCGTCCGTCCAGACTGTGTGGGCAGGGGCCGTGCTTGTCACCGTTTTCGCGTCCGCCCTGTCCGATGAACAGCAGGCCCGTCAGAAACTCGCCGTCCGATTCCATCAGCATGTCGTCAAAGCCGTCCGGCGTGTGGTATCTGTAGCTGCAAGTCATGCCGGCTATTCTAGAGCCTGTCCGTGCCGCCGTCAATAGGGCTGGGCTTTTGAAACTGCTCTGTATACCATTGATGATATTTACAAGAAAGTGATTGCGAATGCTTTTGTTCTATAAAAAAGACGGACAGAGACGAACAAAGACGGGCGGAAAACAAGAAGAAAACTCCAAAGGTTGTCCTGAATCTATAAGACAACTGCTTCCCTGCTTCAGGATAGTCCCATCAGTCCAGCACCCCGTCATGAATATACTTTAATTAACCTTCGCTTGTTTGTCAAGAATTGCCTCTAGCGCTTGCTGTTCCGGAAGTCCCGCGGCGTCATCTTGTAGCATTTGACGAACTGCTCGGTCATATAGCTGGCGGAGGCAAAGCCGCATTCCATACTTA
>CACYDQ010000033.1 GCA_902773215.1 uncultured Spirochaetaceae bacterium
CCCGCCGCGACCGCCTAGCCGTCCAGCAGCCACTTCCACACGGGCACAAGCTCAATCCGTATTCCGTCAAGCGGCAGCGTGTCCTCCTCGTCATGGGTGAGGATTACGAAACGCTTCGCTTCCTCCATGCTCCTGGCGCAGGCAGCGAGGGATGCGGTCTCACGGCTGGCCGCACTGCCGCTGGCGGACCATGCGACCTGATAGGCCGTGCCCGTCCCGGCAACGAAGAAGTCCACGTCCAGGTTCTGGGAGCGCAGGAAGTACAGGTCATCGCCGTAGCGGTTTCGCAGGGTCAGCGCGACAAGGTTTTCCAGCAGGCGGCTCTCGCCCTCGGAAAGGAAGAGGTTCAAAAGCCCGTTGTCGCTGAAATAGTATTTGGGAGTGCTCTCCTTGTCCACGAACTTGGAGAAATAGTTGCGGACAGCGAACACGAGGTAGGACGACTGGACATAGCCTGTGTAATCAATCACTGAGTCCTTGCTTATGCTTATGCCGATTGTCCGCAGGATGTTGTGCAGCTTGGAGTAGGAAAGCTCGTCCTTGACGGATTCCGCCATCTTCTTGACCATCAGGCGGAGTCCCTCGCTGTTCCTGATGGCGTTGCGGCTGGCTATGTCCCCCAGCAGGATTTTCTGGTAGACGCTTGAGACATAGCCCCGCCTGTCCGCATGCTCCAGGCTTTCCGGGAAGCCCCCGTAGCAGAGGTATTCTTCAAACTCCCGCCGTATCGCCCCGGCCCCCTTGGTGCTGCAAACGGCCTCCTCCCCGTGCTCCACGCCCTTGGCCACGAGGAATTCCCTGAAACTGTACGGAGTGACATATTCGGTCAGGTAGCGGCCGCCCAGGTGCTCCTCAATCTCGCCCGAGAGCATCTTCGCGTTGCTCCCCGTTATGAAGCTATGTTCCTTCGCATCTGCCATGCGCCGGGCAAACTTTTCCCATCCGCTCACAATCTGAATCTCGTCCAGGAAGAACCAGCCCCGCTTGTCGCTCATCTCCGCCTGAACCGCAAGGATATCGTTGAAGTCCCGGGCCGTAAAGCCGTCCAGCCGCTCGTCCTCGAAGTTGATGTATATGATCTGGTTCCAGTCCGTCCCGGTGGCGACCAAATCCTTGGCCAGCTTGTAGAGGAGCGTGGACTTCCCTGCCCGGCGCAGTCCGACCACGACGTAGTTCGCATTCAGGTCAAACTCGTACTCTCTTTCCGAGATGGTGAAATTCTTGATGATCCTATGCTGGTCATAGATGATGCTTTTTAGAAGCTTATGGTCCATAACTCCCTCTTGTCGGATATACCAGACAAAAAAGTCACATTTTTGTCGAACATACTCGACAAAATCTACCCGTTATTGTCGAGTATATTCGACAATCCGCCCGGTGTCAATCGTACGAGCTTCACTGGCCGCGCCATGCACCTGACGGTCCATACAACTTTTTCCCCCCGGAATTGGAACAAAAGCCCCTTTTGTGGCAAAAGGGTTTGAGCTTTCTGCGCTTTAATGCTAGAATAGGGAACATACGCGGAATCGCCCACGGCGGCAGAATCGGCCGCCGAAGGATGCAGCCCGCAAGACATCACAGGAAAGGTGCTGAGACACATGAGTAATAAGGAAAGAAACAGCGGCGTGCTGCTGCACATCACGTCATTGCCCGGAACACCGGGAATCGGGACGCTCGGAAAGGAAGCATACAAGTTCATCGACTGGCTGCACGGGGCAGGCCAGACCCTCTGGCAGATCCTGCCGCTCGGGCCGACCGGCTACGGGGACAGCCCCTACGCGAGCTTCTCCACCTTCGCGGGAAATCCCCTGCTTATCGATTTGGACGACCTCGTTGCCCGGGGCTGGGCGGACGCGAAGGACATCGTTCCCTCCGCCTACATCAAGAGCAAGGGCAAGATAGATTTCGGCTCGGTCGTCTGGTGGAAGCTTCCCGTCCTGTACAAGTGCGCGGCCTACTTCCTCGCCAACGCGAAGGCTGAGGACAAATCCCGCTACGAGACATTCAAGCAGGAGCAGGCGGCATGGCTGGACGGCTTTGCCGACTACACGAGCATAAAGAAGTTCTATGACGCGAAGGCGGAAAAGGAGAAGGTTCACGGCGTGGAGAGCATGTGGAACCAGTTCTGGCCCAAGGACCTCGCCCGCCACGACGATGCCGCCGTCGCCAAGTGGGATGCCGAGCACCGCGACGACGTGGAGCAGATAAAGGCCGTGCAGTTCTTCTTTGCCGAGCAGTGGGACGCGCTCAGGCAATACGCGAACAAGAA
>CACYDQ010000034.1 GCA_902773215.1 uncultured Spirochaetaceae bacterium
TCGATAATGGGGCTGACCGCCGAGAACGGAAAGATTACCGGCGGCACGGTGACGTTCAACGACCACCACATAGAGCAGATGACCGAGAAGGAGCTCCGCAAGATACGCGGGCAGGAGGTGAGCATCATCTTCCAGGACCCGATGACGAGCCTGAACCCGGTCTGGACGATCGGGAACCAGATTGAGGAGGCGATAAAGCTCCACACCGACAAGAAGGGCAAGGAGGCGACCGCCCGCGCCCGCGAGCTTCTGACGCTGGTCGGAATCAACGAGCCGGACAAACGGCTCAAGCAATACCCCCACGAGCTTTCGGGCGGCATGCGGCAGCGCGTCATGATAGCGATTGCCCTCGCCTGCGAGCCCAAGCTGCTCATTGCGGACGAGCCGACGACCGCGCTCGACGTGACGATTCAGGCGCAGATACTGGAGCTGATGCAGGACCTGAAGAAGAAGCTCGGCATGGGAATCATCATGATAACGCACGACCTGGGCGTGGTCGCGAGCATGTGCGACCACATCGCGGTCATGTACGCGGGCGAGATCATCGAGTACGGCACGACCGACGACATCTTCTACAACCCCCAGCACGAGTACACGCGCGGGCTCCTCCGCTCCATCCCCAAGTTCCACGAGAAGGACTACTCCCGCCTGGTACCCATCGAGGGGCAGCCGGTGGATTTGCTGAACCGGCCCAAGGGCTGCTGCTTTGCGCCAAGGTGCTCCAACTGCATGAAGATATGCCTGGAGCGGCCGCCCGTCCGCAACGACTACGAGAGCATGGGCGGCTCGGCGGTGGGCGACAACATCCACTACGGCCGCTGCTGGCTTGAGCAGAAAGCCGCGATGGTGGGCAGCGCGGAAGCGGAGGTCACGGCGGACGGCGCGAAAAAGTCAGAGGGAGGCGCGGAATGAGCGACACAAACGGCAAGCTCCTTGAGATAGAGCACCTGAAGCAGTACTTCCCCGCGGGCGGCGGCCGCTTCGTCAAGGCGGTGGACGACGTGAGCTTCTTCATCAAGAAGGGCGAGACGTTCGGTTTGGTCGGTGAGTCCGGCTGCGGCAAGACGACGACGGGCCGGTCCATCCTGCGGCTGACCGAGCCGACTTCGGGCAAAATCATATACGGCGGCGAGCTTATCTTTGACGCGGAGAAGAAGATAAAGGCAGACATGCTGCCCTACCGCCGCAAGATGCAGATAGTCTTCCAGGACCCCTACGCATCGCTCGACCCCCGCATGACGGTGGGCGACATCATCGGCGAGGCGCTGGACATACACAAGCTCTACGCGGACAAGAAGGAGCGGCGCGAGAAAATCCTCTCCCTGCTTTCGACGGTCGGCCTGAACTCCGAGCACGCGAACCGCTTCCCCCACGAGTTTTCGGGCGGCCAGCGGCAGCGGATCGGCATTGCCCGCGCCCTCGCCGTGAAGCCTGAGTTCATCGTCTGCGACGAGCCGGTGTCCGCGCTGGACGTGTCGATTCAGGCGCAGGTCGTCAACATGTTCGAGGACTTGCAGAAGCAGATGGGGCTGACCTATCTCTTCATCGCGCACGACCTTTCCGTCGTGAACCACATCTCAAGCCGCATCGGCGTGATGTACCTGGGCCACATGGTGGAGCTGGCGGAGGCGGACGAGCTGATTTTCCATTCGGCCCATCCCTACACGCGCTCTTTGATTTCGGCAGTTCCGATCGCCGACCCCAAGACCGCGCGGGCAAACAAGCGGATCGTCCTGCAGGGCGACGTGCCGTCCCCGCTCAACCCGCCGTCAGGCTGCCCCTTCCGTACCCGCTGCCCCTATGCGGACGGCAGATGCGCCGAACAGAAGCCCGAGTTCAAGGAAATCGGAGGCGGCCACTACGCAGCCTGCCACCACCTGGACAAGCTCAACTAGTAACTAAGCCCCTCCGCCGGACTCAGGCGGGCAGGGGTATGGAGGATATTTATATGAAGAAGAGACTGACTGCGTTGGTTTCTGCTGTTGTTATGGCTGGCCTTTTGGCATCCTGCGGCGGGAAGAAGGATACCCCCGCTTCCGGGAACGCCGGGAACGCCCAGGAGGGCGCGAAGAAAGGCTCTGTATTGCATGTCCAGGTGGGACCTTCCCCCGAGACGATTGACCCCGCGCTCAACAGTGCGGTTGACGGCTCGAACATGATTATCCACGCCTTCGAGGGCCTGCTCA
>CACYDQ010000035.1 GCA_902773215.1 uncultured Spirochaetaceae bacterium
GCGGTTATGGAAATGCTTCTGCCGGACAGCGCCAGGCCGTCGGCAAACTTGCTCCCGGAAGGCATCTCTTTTCCAGCTACAAGGACAGTTTTCGCCATAGAGCCAGTATAGCACATTCTGGCGGACTTTGCAAAGACAAGCCTTGTTGATATAATGAAGGAATATGAAAATCTGGATAAAATACATCATAGGAATAGTTCTGGGTATAGGGCTTGCGAATGTGCTGCCGCTCGGCTCCAAGTCTGCGCAGGACGGCCTGGACTTCATAGTCGAGATGGTCATCCGCTTTGGACGTTACCCCCTCATTCCCCTGCTCTTCTTTTCGATTTCCACCGCATGCTACAAGCTGCGCGACGAAAAGCTGATGATGAAGACAGGTATCTGGACATTTCTGACGATAATCCTGTCCACCGCCCTGCTCGTCGCCCTGGGGCTGCTGGCCGCCATTATCATCAAGCTGCCCCGCATACCCATGACGATTGAAAGCTCCAGCGAGATTCCCGCCATAAACATACAGTCCATCATCCGGCAGCTCTTTCCCTACACGGGCTTCCACTCACTGCTGTCCGACAACTTCCTCCTGCCCTGCTTCATCTTTGCGGGTCTGGTCGGTTCGGGCGCGAATGACGACAAGCACGCTGCCGCCCCTGCCGTCGCGGTATTCGACTCCATAACGAGGGTCGCCTACATCGTGATGAGCTTCTTCACCGAGCTGCTCGCCATAGGAATGATAGCCCTGTCCTGCCGCTGGACGATAGGCTTCATCACGCTCAGGAAAACGGGGCTGTACGGCCAGCTGCTGGTCCTGCTCCTCGTCCTGCTCGTCCTGCTGGCATTCGTCGTCTACCCGCTCATAATCCGCATTCTCTGCGGGGAAAGCCATCCCTTCCGCGTCATCTATGCCTCCGCGGCCCCGATTATGGCGGCCTTTATATCCGGAGAGTCCAACATGACCCTGCCCCTGCTGATACGGCACGGGAACGAGAGCCTTGGCATACGGCACCGGGTCAACGGGGTCACCTACCCTCTCTTCTCTATTTTCGCCCGGGGAGGAGCCGCCCTCGTCAGCTCGGTCTGTTTCATCGTCATACTGCGCTCTTATTCCATGCTCGAGATAAAGATGTCCGCGATTATCTGGATAGGCTTCTGGTCCTTCCTGCTCTCCTTCCTGCTCGGGGAGCACCCGGCGGGCGGGACATTCTTGCTGCTGACCGTATTGTGCATCAAATATGGCGGGGGCTATGAGGCTGGCTACCTGCTTCTGCGCGAGGCAGCCCCCGTCCTGGGCTGTTTTGCAGCCGCGTTCGACGCGCTGACCGCAATGACAGGAAGTTATATCGTCGCAGCCCGCACCGACAGCATTGAACGGCAGGAACTGAGGAAGTTTATTTAAGATTTCACTGCAAAACGTTCGATGCAAGCTCCTCTGACGCGGATATGCTGCCGTCGGAGAAGATGAACAAGCACCGTATTCCGGGAAAGGTGCGGATAAAGGCATCTTTTCCCATCAGAAAAGCGGAAGTGCTCAGAGCATCCGCCTCCATCGACGAGGCGGCGACTATCGTTGCGGAGGCAACAGCTCCCCCGCCGGGGAAACCGGTCTTGGGGTCGATGATGTGGTGGTAGCGTCTGCCCCCGCTGACGAAATATCGCTCGTAGTTGCCGCTCGTCACGACGGAAAGGTCCCCCGGCAGGGAGAGGACAGCTGCGACGGATTTCCCCCCGTCCGAGGGGTTCTTGATGCCGACCTTCCACGAGCTGCCGTCCGTCTTGCTGCCGAACACGCAGACATTGCCCCCCAGGTCGATTATCGCCCGGCTGATATTTCTTTCCTTCAGTATGCGGATAACCTCATCAGCGGCATAGCCCTTCGCAATGCCGCCCAAGTCCAGTGCCATGCCATCCTTCTCCAGGAAGACGGAGCTGACGGGCTCGTCCAGGACGACCTTGCGCCAGTCCACGAGGGCGAGGGCCGCGTCTATCTCAGCCTGTGAAGGGACTTTCTGGTGCTCGGTGCCTATGCCCCAGAGCGAGACAAGGGGGCCTACCGTCGGGTCGAATGCCCCGCCGCTCCGCTGTGCGAAGCTGAGGGCCGCCTTGATGACGAAAAAGACATCGGGGCGGACGGCGACGCGGTCTTTCCCAGCGGAAGCGTTCACGCGGGCTATGTCCGATCCGGGCCGGTTCACCCCGAACGAGGAGTCTATCTCCATGAGACGGGCAGAAATTGCCCCATAAAGGCCTTCATCACCCTCATCGAATGCGTTGACGGAGCAGATTGTCCCGAGGGCTTCCCAGCTTTGCGCGGGAAGAACAGCATTCCCATCCGTACGCTTTCCCTGTCTCCCCATCTCCTGTCTCTGGCGACAGGAGGAGAGCAGAAGAAAAGCGGAAAAAAGGACAAGGAGAGCGACAGACCGTTGCACCAGAATGCCCGCGCCCTACAACGAGGAAAGCAGCTGCGTGACCTCGGCACTCCTATAGTCGGGGTTCTTCTTCTGCAGGTAGGTCAGGTAGTCCTTGGCGGCCTTGGTATTCTTGAGCGTAATGCACACCTTGGAAAGCTCGAAGTATGCGTCCCAGTTGTTTTTGTCGGCGGCGATCACGTCCTCATAAGTCGATTTCGCATTATCGTACTTTCCCGCAGAAGCGTATGCCTTGGCGAGATTCTCGCGGACGGTGTTGTCCTTGGGACTGACCTTGAGCGCACCCTGATAGTACTTGACCGCATTGTCGTAGTCGGCTTTCAGCCGGTAGGCATTGCCCAGGTTGTTGTTGACCTCGAAGTTGCGGCTGTCAAGAGAATAGGCCTTCTGCAGGAAAGTCAGCGCGGAGTCCGCGTCGCCCGACTCCAGGCTGAGCGCGCCGATGTTGGTCAGTGCCTTGACGTTCTTTGGATCGGCGGCAAGCACCTCCTTGTACAGGGCGAGCGCCTTGGTTTTGTCGCCGGTCTCCTCGCACATCAGGGCGTAGTTGTAGGTGATGTTCGTCTGCACCTGCTGGACAGCATTCGCCTTGTTATCATAGGCCTGCTTGGCGTATGACAGCGCATTGTCCTTCTTTCCCTGCGCATACATGACGGTAGACAGGTTGTAGTATGTGAGGGGATCCTTTTTGTTCGGGTCCATGTAGGCGAGGGCCTTCTTGAAGCTTTCCTCGGCTGCGGTGTAGTTGCCGGCAGATGAGTAGGCAGAGCCAAGCTCCTGATAGTTCTGGGCGGACGAGGGGTTTATGCGGATGGCCTGCTTGAACAGGTCAGCGGCCCCGTTATAGTCCCCCTGCTTGGAGAGGATTCTCGCCGCGGCAAGATACGCCCGTTCGTAGCTTGCGTCGATCTGGAAAGCCTTGCGGTAGGCAATGAGGGCCTGCTGAGTCCGGTTCAGCTTTTCGTTGACGAAGCCCAGGTTGTACTGGGCGGCGGCAAACGACGGGTTGTACTTGATGGCAGAGGTAAAGGATGCGCTTGCCGCCTCGTACTTCTTCTGCTGCGCCTGGACGCGTCCCAGCTGGTAATAGTAGTTGGGGTTGTCCGGGTCGGCGGCTATTGCCTTCTTGAGCTCTGCCTCGGCGGTCGCCCAGTTCTTCGCGTCAAAGGCATTCATCGCCTTTATGTAGTGGGCCTCGGGGTTGGAAGCGTCCTTGGCAATGGAGGAATCTGCATAGCCTACGGCCTGCTGCATCAGCTTCTTCTTCTGCGCGGGGTCCTGCGCGTTCTGGGAGGCATCATAGATGGCAGAGCTCATCTCGCCCATCTTGTCCGCATAAAACTTCTTGTCATCCGCAGGAAGCATGGACTGGGCCTTGGCGAAGTGCTTGAGCGCCTCGTCTATGTCGCCGGAGTTCAGCGCAGCCTTTCCCTTGGCTATCTCGTCGTTCACGTCCTTTATCAGCTTGGCGGCAGCGGCGCTCTCGGCGGCCTTGCGGGCCTCCTCTTCCTTGCGCTTCTTCTCTTCCGCGGCCCGCTGCCTGGCCTCTGCCTCCTGCCGCTGCTTCTCCTCGGCGGCGGCGGCCTTGCGGGCTTCTTCCGCCTCCTTCTGGGCGCGCATGAGGTCGTTCATCGCCTGGACGTTCTTGCGGTTCTCCTCTGTCTGGCGGGCAAGCTGATCCTTGAGTGCCTGCGTGCTCTTGGCATTCTCGGCATTCTGGCGGGCAAGCTCGTCCCGGAGCGCCTGGTTGCTCTTCGCGCTCTCCGCCGTCTGACGGGCAAGCTCATCCTTGAGCGCCTGATTGCTCTTCGCGCTCTCCGCCGTCTGACGGGCAAGCTCGTCTTTGAGCGCCTGATTGGTCTTGACGCTCTCCTCTGTCTGGCGGGCAAGCTCGTCCCGGAGCGCCTGATTGGTCTTGACGCTCTCCTCTGTCTGGCGGGCAAGCTCATCTTTGAGCGCCTGTGAATTCTTGGCGTTTTCCTCTGTCTGGCGGGCAAGCTCGCCGCGAAGGGCATCTATCGTTGCCTGCATCGCCTCAGACAAGGCAGAAGCCCCGTCGGCACCGGTCATGCCGCCCGCCCCTGCCGCAGGGTGGAAGTTTCCCTGCGCATCATAGTAGCCTCCTGCCCCGGCCACGCCAGCTCCTCCGCCTGCCGCAGGGTGGAAGTTCCCCTGCGCATCGTAATAGCCGCCCGCACCGGCAATGCCGGAAGTTCCTCCTGCGGGAACGGCAGTGACGCCCGGCTCGTTCGCCGAATGGAACGTGCCGTCGGAGCCGTAGTAGCCGACGGACCCGTCTGGGCCAACGGCGGCGGGATGA
>CACYDQ010000036.1 GCA_902773215.1 uncultured Spirochaetaceae bacterium
AACAAGGAGCCTGCAATCCTGCAGCCCATGTTCAACTTCCCCACCTTCATCGGAAACGTGTTCGACGGGTCAACCTTCGAGCCGATAACGGGGGCGAACATCCTGCTCAAACTGGACGGCAGGGCCGCCTTCATGATGGACTCCAGCTGGATAAACCCCTGCAAGACCTATGCGGCCTCGCACGGCAGCTTTACCTTCTGGGTCGCGCCGATAAAGGCAAATGAGGACAAGGAGAACAAGGAGTTCACCTTTACCATAGAGGCATCCATGGACGGCTACACGCCGGTCACCTACTCCTTCACGGTTCCCCTCATCAGCGAGACGAAGGACAAGCGGGAGCTGAACTCGGTCTACAGCCTGAAAATACAGGATATCTTCCTCTTCCGCGCGGACATCGTGAACGATCAGGAGTAAATCCTCAGGGGAATCCTCATGTTCAGCGTGTCACCACTTTTCTCCAACGACTGCGTCCTGCAGCGGGGAAAGATAATAACGATATTCGGAGAGGGCAGTGACGGCCAGGAAGTGCAGGCCGTGCTCAAGAACAAGGACGGCTGCATAACCGGCAAGAACAAGACCTTCGTCAGGAACGGCAGGTGGCGGCTCTGCCTGGAGGAACAGCGGGCCATGAGCGGGGCAACCCTCGTCATTTCCTGCAAAGAGGCCAAGCGGGTCTTCTACAATGTCGCCGTCGGGGAAGTATGGCTCGCGGGCGGGCAGTCCAACATGGAATTCGAGCTCGGCAACAGCACCGAGGGGCCGATAGAGCTTGAAAACGAGGCTACCCCCAACGTCCGATTCTTCTATACCAAAAAGAACTCATGGATGGACAAGAAGTTCTATGAGGACGAGCGATACAACTCCTGGCAGGTCTGGGGCAGCGAGAGCGCGCATACATGGTCAGCAGTGGGATACTTCTTCGCCAAGAAGCTTGCCCGCGACCTGGGGGTGACGGTCGGAATCATCGGCTGCAACAAAGGCGGCACGTCCGCCTCCTGCTGGCTGTCCCGGGAAGCCCTGTCCGAGGACACCGGTCTCAGCTCATACCTTGACGAGTACGAGGCGGCAGTCGGCAAGAAGAGCGAGGACGAGCAGATAAAGGAATTCGACGCATACGAGAAGGAGCAGGCAGCCTGGGACAAGAAATACGCCGACTTGCAGAAGGACACCCCCGGAGTCACGTGGGAGCAAGCGGAGAAGCAGATAGGCAAGAACCCTTGGCCGGGTCCGATGGGCATAAAGAACCCCTACAAGCCGTCCGCACTGTATGAATCCATGGTCGCCCGGACTGCCCCCTACACCATCAGGGGAGTCCTCTTCTACCAAGGCGAGAGCGATGACCACAAGCCCCTTCTCTACTACCGGCTTTTTTCCAAGCTGATAAGCTGCTGGAGGGAGCTCTGGGGTGACGAGACGCTGCCTTTCGTCTTTGTCCAGTTGCCAATGCACCGCTACGAAGGGGACAAGGACTTCAGGAACTGGTGCCTCATCCGCGAAGCCCAGGAAAAAATCGCCAGCACGGTCAGGAACACGACCCTTGCGAGCGCGCTTGACCAGGGGCAGTACAACGACATCCATCCCAAGGCAAAGAAAATTCTCGGCGAGCGCATGGAGGTCTCTGCGCTCGACCTGGTATACCGGCAGATACGAAAGGAGGAGGCCGTCAGCCCCTCGCTCAAAAGCTTCTTCACAGAGGACGACAGGATTACGCTCACGTTCGACAACGCGATGGAAGGATTCTTCTTCAAGAAAGACGAGGAGGAGCTTAACCATTACATACAGCTGGAAAGCCTCGTAGGGAACATCGTCCCTGACAATTTCAGCGGTTTCGAGATCGCAGGCCCGGACGGCGTGTACCATCCTGCAAAAGTAGAGGAAGTGGAAGGGCAGACGGACAAGCTCGTGCTGACGAGCGACAAGGTGGGCATCGCCGTATCCGCCCGATACGCGTGGTACAACTACGGGCCGGTCACGGTGTTCGGCAAAAACGGTATGCCTCTCCTGCCCTTCAGGACGGACAAGACCGAGACCGGAACGGAGAGCCATGCGGCGATAAAACAGGTTATGACAGTCTAGGAGCTGGACAACACGGAATCAACAAGAGCCTTGAGGCCGGGATCCAGCTTGACACCTTCCGTCTCAAGGCTTTCCCGTATGGAAAAGATGCCGTCCCGCTCGATGATGGCCTGCCCCTTCGTCCTCACGGAGAGGGCCTTGGCAAGGAGACCGTTGGGAGAAGTCCGGTTTTGTGCTTGTTTTTCCATATCCATAACTAACAATGCCATTGGCTTTTCAGCCGTTTTGGGATATTATACTACAAACCTATGGTAGAAGTCAAAGAGGAAGAAGAGAAAAAAGCACGGGCACTGCTGATCGGCGGCCCCCTGCCCAAAGGCGAGAGACCGGAGGAAGCATCCGCCCCCCAAGACGGGAGGCAGCTTTCGGAGCTGAAGGGTCTGGTCTCCACGCTCGGCATGGAAACGGCGGGAACGCTGTGCCTAACCCGCCTGGAACCGACCCCCGCCTACGGGATGGGAAGCGGCAAGGCGCAGGAAATCGCCGACAAGGCCAAGGAGCTCGGGGCCGACTGCATCATTTTTGACTGGGAACTGGACCCGACAAAGCAACGCAACTGGGAGAAACTTACGGGTATCCCCGTCTTTGACCGCAACGAGGTCATTATCCGCATATTCGCACAGCGGGCCAGAACCAAGGAAGCCGTCCTGCAGGTGCAGCTTGCCCAACTTTCCTACTCCCTGCCCCGCCTGAGCCACAGCTACGGCAACCTCTCCCGCCAGCGGGGCGGCAGCTTCGGCAACAAGGGCCAGGGCGAAACCCAGCTGGAGCTGGACAGAAGGCAGGTGGAGGACAAAATCGTCCAGATACGGAAGGAGCTGGAGGCCGTGGAAGAAAGCAGGGCGACCCAGCGGCGGCAGCGGGAGCGGACAGCGACACCCGCATGCGCACTGGTCGGCTACACCAACGCGGGCAAATCCAGTCTGCTCAACGCCCTGACCGGAGCGGACGCGTTCGTCGAGGACAAGCTCTTTGCGACGCTCGACCCGACCACCCGAAAGCTCAGCCTATCCGAGGGCTGCTCCGTCCTGCTGACGGACACGGTCGGATTCATTTCCAAGCTGCCCCACACGCTCATAGACGCGTTCAAGTCCACGCTGGAGGAGGCCTCCTTCGCCGATCTCCTGCTCGTGACGGTGGACGCGAGCGACCCGGACTGCATAAAGCAATACACGCAGGTGCTCAAGGTCCTCGCAGAAATCGGGGCAGACAAAATAAACCGAATCGTCCTGCTCAACAAGGCCGATAAACTAGAAGGGGATGAAGTCCGCACGGCACAGCTGGAAGCGGCGTTTCCCGGGGCAATCAGGACAAGCGCGAAATCCGGGGCAGGATTCGAAACGCTGCTTTCCGCCGTGACGGAGAACCTCTTCGGGGAGGTCTGCCGGTACAGAATTCCTCTGGCGGACTGTCAGCTCGTGGAGCTTGTACGGAAAAACGGCAGGATTCTCAAGGAGGAATGGCTGGACGGCTTTGTAGAGCTGGAGGCACGGGTTCCCGGCATGATTGATGGTGAAGGGAAGGTAACGACAAGGACAAAGTCCCTGCTTGCCAAGTACGAGGAGGCATAAGGCAATGGCACGGGTGAAATTCAGGCACGACAACGGTAAATTCTACTCACGGGAACAGGACTACGGAGAGCTCCGCGGACGGAAAGGAGAAGACTCCTACAAAGGTCTGAACAAGATACTCCTAATCATCCTCATAGCGATGCTGATAGTCTTCGTGGGCGGAACGGCCCTCGCCCTCGCCAAAAATGGCGGTGAGATTTCCACAAGATACCGGAAGAGTGACCCGACACCCAAGCAAGTAGTCAGTTCCAGCCTCAAGAGCAAACAGTCCGTCAGCGCATATACGGACTTAGGGCAGATTCGCGCGGTAACCAAAGGCGAAGGAGACAAGGGAGGCAGCATCCTCGTCGTCGCCCCCTGGTTTTCCTACCCTTCCAGCGACATACCGCTCTACGAGGAACTTGCCCAGAAAGAAAAGCAGACCAAGTCCCTCATTATCGGATACTTCTCCTCCTACACAAAGGAACAGTTGCTCGGTATGGGGGAACAGAAAATAAAGGAAGGAATAAAAGACAAGATAAACGAACAGCTGGTTATGGGACAGATAACAAGCGTCTACTTTGACGATTATATGTTCTTCGAGTAAAAAAGTTATTTACAAAGCTGACGCTCTAGTTAGCTTCCTGAATCACATATCATCCGGGCATTGCGGAGGGTAGCATAGGCACAGCCATCCTCCTCATAAGAGTCGAACACGCCCGTGACGCACACTGCCCCGCCCTCCGCCGGGTAGTCGTCGGGGTAGCTGTAGTCCCCGTCCAGAACAAACTCCATCCCTTGGGCACAGCAGGCGGTCGCATCCATTATGAGGCAGGCATAGTAACGCCTGTCCCGGATTTCATCATAGGATGAGTAGAACTGCCCCGCCATCTTAATCGTCTTGCCG
>CACYDQ010000037.1 GCA_902773215.1 uncultured Spirochaetaceae bacterium
AACTAGGCCGCCGGAGCCTGTTTCTTTTTGATTCCCAGCACTGCCCAACGGAAGAAGGGCAGGCGGGAAATCAGCCAGTTCAGCCCGTATCCTGCCGCGAAGCCCGCGAGCAGGGTCAGGACGTAGGTCGCGGCGGGATGCAGGAGGCCGGGCTTTGCGATGTAGAGTCCGACCGCCGAAATCCCCAGATAATGGAAGACATAGAGCCCCCAGCTCCGTGTGCTCATCCAGCGGGTGAAGGCGTTCTCAAAGTCCAGGAAGCGGGCGAAGCCGCCGAGTATCGCAAGGCAGGTGAACCAGCCGTGGGCTACGAAAAGGGGGCTGCGGTTGACGGGCTTGTCCGCGTAGTTCTGCCCGAAGTTGAGCCAGCAGAAGGCGGCGCAGAGAGCAAGAGCGACCGGGAGAAAGAAGAAAAAGCACTTTTTCAGCCGTTCGATGACCTCGTCGTGCGAGAAAACGAAGTAACCCAAAAGGAACACACAGAAGTAGAGGCCGAAGCGGTACACGACGATAAGCGGCGTGTTCAGCAGCTGGGCCGCCCCCCACACGGGGACCGCCAGCAGCACGAAGGCGGAGGCGTTCGCCCCGGCGCAGAGCTTCCACAGGCGGTCCTTCTCCAGCTTCCGCACGAGGACGAGCAGGAGCGAGAAGAGCCAGAGCAGCTGTATGTACCAGAGGACCCCGATTCCGCTCAGTATGACGATAAGAATCTTGGCGGCGAGGGGTACGTCCGCGTTGGACACGAGGACTCCGCTTATGGATGCGTTGATGTAGCCCTGTATGAACTGGAAGGCGACGAGCCCGACCGTGCACGGCACGAGCAGCTTGGTCGTCCGGCTCTTGACGAACTCGCGGTCGCTGTGCCTCTCCAGGTACAGGCGGGAGGAAATGCCGGAGACGATGAAGAGGACCATCATGATCCAGGGATAGACCTCGTACTGGAACACGTCGTAGGGCTGCACGTTGAAGTCCGTGATTTTCCCCACCACGCCCACGATTCCCTCCGCATTGTACATGTAGAACACGTGATAAAGGACGACGACAACGACCGTCGCCCAGCGGATGTTATCAAGCCAGTGCTTTCTCATACAGGCCTCTTTTATCGGAAAGATTTTACAAACAAAAAAGCCCACCATGACGGTGGGCCTCGCGTAGAGCCAACTTCCGGGCTTGAACCGAACACCTGCGCGTTACGAGTGCGCTGCTCTACCAGATGAGCTAAGTTGGCAAAACGTAAATGTATAATAGCAGAAACGGTGAACTTGGTCAAGGGTCGATTGACAGAATCGTAAAAATAGGCGAGAATAGGCCGATACGTTGCGGAAGCGACATCACGTTTAGGAGTTTATAATTGAAGAACTTCGGGAAAATCCTTTCGATATCTGCCCTTTCGGCTTTTTTCATCCTTTCTGCTTTCCTTCTCCCCTCCTGTTCCCGCAAGGACGACAGGATCCTGTACCTGTACAACTGGACATACTACACGCCCGAAGCCCTGCTCCGCAAGTTCGAGGAAGAGTTCAACTGCAAGGTCAAACTGGACAGCTACTCCACCTGCGAGGAGATGTACGCCAAAATCCGTGGCGGGGCCAAGGGCTACGACATAGTAATCCCCTCCAATGACTTCGTTTCCATCATGATAAAGCAGGGGATGCTCAGGGAGCTGGATCAGAACAAGCTGACCAACCGTGGCAAGATAAACCCGATTATCCTTGAGAAGCTGGAGCACGACCCCGGCATGAAGTATGCAGTCCCCTACGCGCTGAGTGCGACGGGAATCATGGTAAACAAGACCAAGGTTTCCGGGGACTATGCGCGGGACTACAGCATCTTCGCCGACCCCCGTTTCGCGGGCCACGCGACGATGATGGACGAGATGCGCGAGGTCATCGGCTGCGCCCTCCTGCAGAAGGGCTACGACATGAACTCAACCGACCCTGCTCAGCTCAAAGAAGTCGGGGACATGATTAAAAACGAGTGGCGGCCCAATCTGGTCAAGTTCGACGCGGAGAGCTTCGGAAAGTCATTCGCATCGGGAGACTTCTGGCTCTGCCAGGGCTACCCGGAGATTGTCTACGGCGAGGTTCCCCCGGAAAAATGGGCCAGCACGATAGACTTCTTCATTCCCGAGGTGGGCGGCCCGGCGACGGTGGACTGCATGTGCATCCTCAAGGACGCGCCCCACTACGAGCTTGCCAACGAGTTCATCAACTTCGTGCACCGGCCCGACATCTACGCGATTTTCATCGACGAATTCGGATACCCCTGCGTCACCAACCTGGAGGCCATGCAGTACGTGACCCGTCCCGCAATGTATGACGCGGAACAGGCTTACAGCTGCACGCTCAAGCAGGATTTGGGCAACGACATAGACAAGTACAGCGAGCTCTGGCAGAAGATACGCTTTGCCGAGTAGTGTTGCCTGAAAGACAGGGCGGTGCGTTTATATCTGCCCTGTTTCTGACTTTTATCTTTCCCGTGGCAAATTTCCGGGAATCGTGCTATACTTGTAGAATGTCAGATTTGAAGAACTACAGACCCATGTTCATTCTGGACCCCTACAAGGGCACGGATTTC
>CACYDQ010000038.1 GCA_902773215.1 uncultured Spirochaetaceae bacterium
AGTCGGGTAACCCGGATTCGAACCGGGGACCTCTACGTCCCGAACGTAGCGCGCTACCAGCTGCGCTATTACCCGAGGTTTGCGTAGCAAACCTCAATGAGCCTTACTTCGTAAGGCTCACGGAAATTTGTACGCGGACTTCAACGACCTTCACTGCGTGAAGGTCGCGGAAAATGCTTCACAAGACCTCAATGAGCTTTGCTAACGCAAAGCTCACGGAAAATACTTCACAGACTTCAATGAAGCCCGGCAAAGCAAACCACAAGCACAATCCAATCCTTTCCGTGTGGTCAGAAAGGATTAAAAAAGCCCATTCAGAAGAATGGGCTTTATACGGGAGCTACGGGGCTCGAACCCGTGATCTCCGGCGTGACAGGCCAGCGCGATAACCAACTTCGCTAAGCCCCCGTGTGAATATAACTATAGCAGGTATATAAAAAAATGTCAAGGTGTATATGAGTTTTTTTTGTATTTTTTTAAAAACGAATGAACGCAGGCTCCATGCCTGACATTTCCGGTGGCAGCATGAGGCTGAGGCTGCCGTCCTGAATCCGGCACTGGCAGCTGGCCGTCCGCCCATTGGAAAGGGCGGCTTCCACGACATACTCCCCGTCCGGCGGACAGACCTGCTGGCCAACCAAGCGGGCAGCCCCCTTGACAAAGCGCATCCTGCGGCAGTCATACTCGAACGGCCGGCCAAGGAGCTCCGAGGCCACGGCAAAGTCAGCGGACTGAACGGCGGCCCTGACGCGAGAAGAGCTTGCTCGCTCCCCGGCAACAGCCACGTCGCCTATCACGTCAAAGGAGAAGCCTTCCTTTGATGCCAAATCCGCAATCGCATCACTGCCGAAGGAACCTTTCCAGCCACAGCGGAAGTCCTGCCCCTCGGCGAGATAACGGAGCTTGCATGCCCTGACAAGCGTCTTAAAGAATAGGCTCCCGTCCGTCCGTGCCAATGCGGGGGAAAAATCCAGTACGACGACAAAGCGGACACCCCGGTCTTCCAGGAACTCAAGCCTCTGCTTCAGGCTCAGTGCGGAAGGAAGAAAGCTCCCGTCCTCGCCACGGAAAGGCCGTCGGAACAGCACTATACCGGGAACAAGCTTTTTCTGCGCAAGGACGGCATCTACCAGGGCAAGATGGCCACGGTGCAGGGCATCGAAGCTCCCCACGGAGAGGGCTACCCCGTTCTCCTTCCACTCGTCAGGGAGTCCCCCTTCCTGTATGTCCGCCCAGCTGTATACCCTGAACCGCTCGTTCTTCTTGGGAACGACGAAGGAGTACTCGGGACGGGCCTTCCCTATCCGGGTCATACCGGCAAACTGCCCGCCCTCATAGAAGACCGCCCGCTCGTCCGGGCTCTCGCAGGTCTTGAAGTCATCCTCAGTGTCCGCATCCATCGGGAGGGGCGAGAACATCTTGGCGGAAAGGGGCCGGCCGTTCAGGTAGGATTTCTCCCATTCAGCCTTGATACATTCAGCCCGGAGCCCGCAGCTGAAGGCAAGCCTAGGGGTAAACAGGAGGAAGTGGTTCCGTATGTCGGCAAAGACATCCTCCCCGTCTTTCTGAGGGGAAAGCCCGTCCTGCCGCATCAAATTCTCTTTTGCGATGGCGTTCTCTATCGTAAAGTCATCAAGCAGGGAGGAACAGGCGGCATCATCCAGAGTAAAGGGGCCGACTTCTATGCGCCTGAGAGCGGAAAGGTGGGCAACACTGCCGAAGAGTGCCGCCATGTCACGGGCCAGGGCACGTATGTAGGTTCCCTTGGAGCACTCCACCTCGACAAGGGCATAGGAGTTTTTGTCGGACTCATCAGCTGCCTTATAGTCCAGAAGCTCGTTCTTATAAATGAAAATCTGCCGGGAGTCAAGCTCCACCTCGCCCCCCTTGCGGGCAAGGTCGCTCGCCCGCTGGCCGTCAACGTGCAGGGCAGAGAATACGGGAGGAACTTGCAGCAACGCGCCGGTAAAGTGCGAGCAGGCGGCGGCGACATCCTCCCGGGAGAGAGCCTTTCCTTCCCCGGTCAGCTTTCCCGTGGGATCAAGGGTATCGGTCCCGCTGCCAAAGCATATCACCGCAAGGTATTTTTTCCTGAACGAGGTGACATGGGAGACAAGGTGAGTCAGGCTGCCCGACAGGACGACCAGAAGCCCCTCCGCAAAGGAGTCAAGCGTCCCCGTGTGGCCGACCTTGTCGCAGTCAATCGCCTTCTTGACGCTCCACAGTGAGGAAAAGCTGGTTATGCCCGAACGTTTGGCATAGAGAATAATGCCGGAGGGGTTCTCAGGATTCTTTTTCTTCTTCGGCATCTGCTTCTATTGCCGTATCCCCTTCAGTCCTGGCAGACTCTATGGCCTGGGATTCCTTCTCAAGCTCATTGAGCCGCTGGACCATATCATAGCCGTCCCGCATCGAGAAATCAGCGATAAAGGTAAACTTGGGGAACTTATAAATACGGAGCTTGCCCGCTATGGAAGACTGTATAAAGCCCGCAGCACTCTGCAAGCCTTCGACCCCCCTCTTGACGGACGCTTCGTCCATGAAGGAGGAGACGTAGACCTTCGCGTGGGCAAGGTCCTTGGAGACTTCCACCCTGTTTATGGAAAGGAACTCACTGACCCGGGGGTCCTTGACCTCACGCTTCATAATCATGGAGGAAATCTCTTTTCTGAGCTGCTCGCCCAGCTTAAGCAACCTGTACTGTCCCATTACTGACCGCCGTTCCGAGCAGCCTCAGCCTTGGCAGCCTTACCGGCTTCCTTGGCGGCTTTCTCCGCGAGCTGCTGCTCCTGCTTCTCGGCAAGGGCTTTGGCGGCCGCGGCAGCCTCACGCTGAGCCTGCTGCTTCTCCATCTCTGCCCGCTCGTCCACGAGGGTATCGCCCAGCTTACGGGCAATCTCGACGAACTCAAAGGCCTCAATCTGGTCACCGACCTGAAGATCCTGCCAGTTCTCGATTCCGAGTCCGCACTCGAAGCCCTCGCGGACTTCCTTCGCGTCTTCTTTGAACCTCTTGAGGGAGGCGACTTTACCGGTGAACTTAACCACACCGTCGCGGATAACGTTGACGCTGCTGCTCCGCTTGATGACACCGCTCGTGACGTAACATCCGGCGATAATGCCAATCTTGGGCACCTTGAAGGTGTTGCGGACATCGAGCGTACCGGTGACCTCTTCCTTGGTGTCTGGCTTGAGCATGCCTTCCATCGCCTGCTTGATTTCCTCGACACAGGCATAGATGATGTTGTACTTCCGGATTTCGACCTTCTCCTGATCGGCAAGGGCCTTGGCCTTGGGGGTCGGGCGGACGTTGAATCCGATGATAATCGCATTGTCGTCGGCGGCGGCAAGGTTGACGTCACTCTCGTTAATCGCACCCGCGCTGGAGTGGATGACGACAAGGCGGATATCCTTGGTGGAAAGCTTCTCGAGAGAGGTCTTGAGGGCCTCCGCGCTTCCCTGCAGGTCAGCCTTGATGATGACCTTGAATTCCTTGGTCTCCTGCTGCTCAATCGTCGAGTAGAGGTTATCAAGCGTGACCTTCTTGACGGCCTTGGCATCCTCAAAGCGCTTGAGCTCCTGCCTCTTGGCGGCGAATGCGCGGGCCTCTTTCTCGGACTCAGTAACCTGGAATGGGTCTCCGGCGTTGGGCATGGACTCTATGCCGAGGACTTCGACCGGCATGGAGGGACCAGCCTCCTTTATCTTCTTGCCACGGTCGTTGAACATCGCGCGGACGCGTCCTGAGTAGACACCGGCGACAAAGGGGTCGCCCGCCTTCAGGGTTCCGCGCTGGACGATGACGGAAGCGACAACACCGCGTCCCTGGTCTATGCGGGACTCGATGACCTTTCCTTCGGCACGGCAGTCGTACTGGGCCTTCAGCTCCAGCATCTCGGCCTGAAGGAGGATGGCATCGAGCAGGTCGTCGATTCCTTCCTTCTTGAGGGCAGAAATCTTGACATACTGGGTTTCGCCTCCCCACTCTTCCGGGGTCAGTCCCTGCTCGGAAAGCTGGGTCATAACCCGGTCGGGGTTCGCATCGGGCTTGTCTATCTTGTTGACGGCGACGATAATCGGAACTTTCGCATCCTTGGCATGGTTAATTGCCTCCATTGTCTGGGGCATCACGCCGTCATCAGCGGCGACGACAAGGACAACGATGTCGGTAATCTGGGCTCCGCGCGCGCGCATCATGGAGAACGCCTCGTGTCCCGGAGTGTCCAGGAAGGTTATCTCGCCCTTCTCGGTGGAAACCTTGTAGGCTCCAATCTTCTGGGTGATTCCCCCGGCCTCGCCCTCCGCGACGTGGGCGTTGCGGATAGCATCAAGCGTCTTGGTCTTACCGTGGTCTACGTGTCCCATGACCGTGACAATCGGGGGACGCGGCTTGACACCGGCCTCATCGCCCTGCTCGCTCTCTATGACGGTCTCGTCGTAGAGGCTGACCAAGTGAACCTTACAGTTGTACTCCTCGGCAAGGAGGGTCGCAGTGTCGGAGTCGATGGACTGGTTTATCGTGACCATCATACCCATCGACATAAGCTTTCCGATGATTTCACCGGCCTTGAGGTTCATCTTCTTGGCGAGATCAGACACGGAAATCGTGTCCATGATGTCTATCTGCTCAGGAACAGCATTGGACGGCGTGTTCTGGCGCTTCTTGTTCTGGTACAGCTCCTCCTCGTCAAAGGATTCCTCCTTCTCCTTGTCGTGAGTGTATACAGGCTTTTTTCCCTTAAAGGTTTTCTTTGCAGGAGCCTTGTTGGTCTGCATAGAAGCAGGAGAATTGAAAGAATCTGGTCTTCCAGTTCCCTGCCCGAAGCCCGGCCTTCCGCCGCCGAACTGTCCTCCGTTGTTATATCCGCCACGGTTCTGGCCGTTGCCGTATCCGCCCTGGCGGTTCTGTCCGCCATAGCCGCCACGGTTCTGGTTATTACCGTAACCACCGCCCTGGCGGTTCTGCCCGCCGTAACCGCCACGGTTCTGGTTATTGCCGTAACCACCGCCCTGACGGTTCTGGTATCCCTCACGGGCCTGGGCACCGGTAAAGTTTCCCTGATTGTTGTTGCCGCCATTGTTCCGGCCGCCACGGTAGTTACCGTAGCCACCACGTCCCCTGCCGTAGCCGCTGAGGTTTCCGGCGCGGACATTGGGGCGCTGCTGGTTCAGCACGAACGGCACAGGGCTACTCTGAGAGTGGCTCTTGCTCTGGCCTGACTGACCGGCATCCTGAGAGACCTGGGAACTACCAGCCTGAGGGGCGGGCTCTTCTTTCTTCTCAGGCTTCTCTGCCCTTTCCACACCAGACTGAACGGGCTTCTCAAGAGTTTCCGCCGGCCGCTCCTCAGCTTGCCCGGCAGCAAGAACAGGCTTTGAGTCTGCGGATGAATCGGACGGCTTCTTTACGACGACACGGAATTTCTCCTTGCCGTCCTTAACGGGAGCGTCCTGCTTGCCCTTCGCCACCTGAGCATCAGGAACAGGAGGTCCCTTCCGCTTAACGACGACAACCCTTTTCTTGGGTTGCTGGCTCTGAGTCTGGGGCACACCAGGCTTGTTCTCTTTCTTGTGTAAAATTACGCTGGGCTTTTTTTCAGTTTCATCCGCCATATCTATCCTGTTTCCTTATTCCTCTTCAAATGCAAATTCTACGCCACAATTCGGGCACTTTGTCATACCGAAGCTAATCTTGGCACCGCACTCCGGGCAGAAATACTCTTCTTCTGCATCCTCCTGAGCAGCAGCGGCTTCAGCATCCTCTTCCTGCTTTTGCACCACAGACTCACCGTCATCAATCTCCTCATCTGCAAAGACGACATTCTCGCTTATAACCTTGTTGACAAGCGCAATGTCATCATCAGATAGTCCCTCAATGCCCTTTATGCTGCCATCCTCAACAGCATCTGTGAATTTCTGAATATCGTCATAACCTGCTGTTTTGAGAACTTCGGCTATGCGCTCGTCAATGCCGGGGAGCTCCGCAACAGAAACAACATCTTCACTGACGGGCCGGAACAAGTCCTCAGCCGCCTTGAGACTACTGCTAGAATCCTCAAGGTCGAGCTCAGCTGCCTGAGCCTCTGTCTTTACATCGATATTCCACTTGCTTAAGCGATTGGCAAGATTGACATTCATGCCACTCTTCCCGATTGCGAGGGAAGCCTGGCTCTCACTGACGATAGCAAGCGCCTCTTTCTTATCATAGTCCAAGATGTGAACCTTCTTGACTTCCGCAGGCTGTAAGGCAGACGCAATAAACTCCCTGGGATCGTCCACGTATGGAAGCACATCGATTTTCTCACCCTCAAGCTGCTTGATGACATTCTGAATGCGGACACCCTTGGGGCCAACACATGCACCAACAGGATCAACATCGCTTTTGTTGGAGTAGACTGCGATTTTGGTCCGATAACCTGCATCGCGGACAATGTTGAAAATTCCAACCGTTCCATCGGCAATCTCCGTAACTTCTATGCTGAGCAAGTTCTGCACAAGCTTGGGATCAGACCGACTGAGGATGAGCTGGATACCGCTCTGAGTTTTTTTCACGTCAACGACGACAGCCTTTATCTTGTCACCTTTATCATAATTCTCGCGCGGGCTCTGGAATTTCTTGAGCAACACAGCCTCCACGCCATCGCCAGCCCTCTCAATTTCAACATAAATGTTCTGGTTTCTCTCCCTCTGGAAAATCCCGGAGATAACCTCCCCCTTCCGTCTTTCATATTCCTTGTAAAGGCTTTCCCGAAAGCTCTCGTTCAGGGCCTGATGGGCAGTCTGTCTGCCCTGTGTAACGGCAGAGCGGGCAAAGGTATGCGGATCAATCGGAATGTCAAGCTCATCATCAATCTCGCATTCATCACTGAGCTCCTTTGCCTCCGCCAGATCTATCTCCGTAGTCGGGTCATACACCCCATCAACGACAACCTTTCTTGAATACACATCTATACCCGAAAGATCATCCTTAAACTTTACTATGCAGTTTTCATTGTGCCCAAAAGTCTTCTTGTAGGCAGCCTTGACCATATCTTCAATCGTCTGTTTAATTGCATCATCGCTCATCTTTTTCTCTGACTGCAGAGCACGGATGGCTTCGGCCATATTTGACTCTTCTTTTTTGGCCTTTTCTGACATATCAAACCTCTCTAATTATGAATAAATTTTGCTTTCGCTATATCGTCGTATTGTATGCACGTTTCACTATCGCCAGAAGCAAGTACCAAGGCCTCCCCCGTGGAAGACCGGATAACACCCTTCACCCAGTCGCTGACATTCCTGTCCCAGACCCGAATCTCACGACCTTTGAAAAGCCCGAACTCGGCAGCATTCTTTATATTACGCTCAGTACCCGGCGAGCAGACCTCCATGGAAAGATTATCCTCCGTGATGTCATCTCTCTCTTTCTGGAGAAGGGCAAGGATAACCGGCTGCAAGGCATGATGCGCCTTTGAGCAATCGGAAACGGAGACATCCTCCGCACCGCTTCTAGCGATTACCGCCGTAACATGGACGTTTCCTTTCTGGGGCACGACCTGCAGCTCCACGAGCTGCAAACCTGCCCCTTGTACGACACCCGCACACTTCGTAAAGTATGGTATGTCCTCATATGGAATATACTCCAATATAAACCTACCTACAACAAAAAAGGAGCCTCATTTCGGCTCCTTTTTTAAATTATTTTACACTGTCTGATGTTAGCATTTTTAGAGAAGCTTGTCAACGGCAACTCCAAAAGACACATTCATCTCCTACGGGAATTGAACCCATGTTGTCGGGATGAAAACCCGATGTCCTAACCACTAGACGAAGGAGACACGATTCCATACACAGATGGAACGCTTGTAGAATAGCATTTTTTTATAACGCCGTCAAGAGGCCCTGTGCAACCTTTCTATTACATATCCATGTCAAACTTCTTGAGTATCTTCGCACGGAGTTGGCGGGTGTCCTCATTATCCAGCCCCAGCTCAAACGCCTTGTTTATGTCCGCCATTGCCTCCTCATATTTCCCGTTCTCAAAATAAGAAACCGACCGCCTGTAATAAACGTGGCTCTGGAAAGGATCTATAGAAAGTGACCGGTTGAAGCAGTCAATGGCCTCATCATAATTCTTGAGCACCTCGTAGACTATGCCCTGATAATAGATGGATCGGAATGCCTTGGGATCATATTCCTCGCTAGACTTGAAATCTTCTATCGCCTTATCATACTCGTTCTGAGCGAAGTATGCCATGCCCCGATGCTTCAGAATCACGGACATCATCGTATCCTGAAGGACGGCTTTTTTATCCAGAATCTGCGTGTATATCGATACGGCTTTGTCAAAGTTCCCCAAGTTATGCTCATGCAGGGCCGAGAGAACCAGATCATCGATACTGCCCTTCTCATAAATCGACGGCATAGCTGAAAAAGCTTTGCCCGCTTTCCCGGAGCTGTCAATGCCAAGCTCATCATCAGTAATGCGGTCAGCCTTGTCATAGAAGGTATTCCGCCGTATTCCCAGCTCCGCCTGGAGCTTGTTCTGGTAATCGCGGATTTCCTGAAAAATTGTGTCCGCCAGGTTCAGGTTCGCGTTTATGGCGGCAAGCTTGCGGCGCAGAGGCTTGTCAAAAGGGTTGAAATCAGTTTTATAGATAAGCTCGTGCTCCACCTCTGCCCAAGCATCCTGCAATATCGTGCGGACCTGAATCTCAAACACCATGTCCTCAGGGAGTACAGGGGTCAGGTGTTCCACGGGGCGGCAGTCCTCAGGAATCTCAATCAGGACGTGAACGGACTCATAACCGAACTCACGGAAGGACTGATCATAGCCCTTATGCTCTATCTCACGCACGTTCAGAAAGCTGCCAAGCTGAGTGACGACGTTTTCCGTGTCCTCCATGAACGCGCAGATAATGCGAATGCCCAGCATATCGGTTAGTGTAACCAATTTTTCAGTCTGGGACGACTCCTTGGGTTTTTGTCTAAGGATTTTCTTGTAATAGCTGGGGAAAGACTTTATCCTCGCCTTGTAAGTCGGCATGGACTGAAGGTGGATTTTCGCTTTCAGTTTGCTCTCAATCTTCCCAAGAACCTCATAAAAGACAGGCGTATAACTTGCATAAAGACGCTCAATCTTAACTTTCTTGGGCAGCTCATTCGTATCTCTCATGGCTTTCCGTCAGTATAGGATACACAAAAAAACCACCCCAAAAAGAGGTGGTTTCCGCTCATGCCAGATGCAGAACCCCCTGCATCTGGTTTTGGAAGCTGATTATCTCAACCTAGGCTACTATTACTGAGCGTTAGAGTTGGAGTTGTCGTACAGAGAAGAGGTGAACTCAGACTCCGTAGCTTCCTTGCTCTGCTCGAGGTAGCGGTTGACCTGCTTC
>CACYDQ010000039.1 GCA_902773215.1 uncultured Spirochaetaceae bacterium
ACGTGTCGTGGACAACTATATTTCAAGCATCTACGATAAGACTGGCCTGAACGACAGGAATGAGCTGATACGGCGCTTCGGCTAGGGGTGGCTCCGTGCGGACTGTGCGGCCAGTGCGGCCCGTAGAACCGCCGGGGTGGCTCCGTCCCCGCTATTGTGCCTCGATTCTCCTCAGCTTTCCCGTTGCCGCCTCTGTGAGCTGCCTCGATGAAAAAATGTTTTGACTTTTCAGCCTTCCATGTATATATTAGAATGTCATTTGACATTGAGTGAGCAGTATACATAAGGAGATGTGTTCGTAATGCAGAAACTCTGTAAGAATGTGCGGGATTTGCCGGGCTTTTTCAGCAAGGAGCTGCTTGAGTCCGACTGCCTCTTTGTTTTCCCCACTGACGTGGTGAAGGATTCATGGGTAGACTGGATTGTGAGCCACCCGGAGCAGACGGGGACGTCCGCCGTCCCTCTCGACAAATTCACGGCATGGGACAAGTTCAAGGGCGACTTCGCCTCCTCGCGGGACAGGGGATCAGGCAAGGGGACGGTGCCCGCCCTGCTGCGGAAGCTCTTTGTCAGGAACTTGATAAGCCGCAACAAGACGGAAATCCTGTTCAAGTCCCTCATCGTCCCCGAATATGCCGGGGACGCGCTCTCGTTCACGGACTGGATTGCCTCCATGCTGCCCTCGCTGGACTTCTGGTACAAGAGCTATGCGGACTACCTCAAGAAAGCTGGGCGTTCCGAGGCTGAGGACACGGACGCGTTGAACCAGGACCTGCTCTTTTTGTACCGGGAGTACTCGGCTTTTCTGGACGAGCACAAGCTCTACGAACCCTCGTGGATAGAGCCCGACTTCACTGGCAAAGCCGCCTACTACCTGATATACCCGGAGCTTCTGGAGGACTTCTCCGACTATAAGGAGGCTTTTGAGGGCGCAGGGAACATCACCGCGGTGCACTTGCCAAAGCCCGGGGAGGCGGCTTCCGGCCCGGAATGCTATAAGTTCCCCGACTCGCGCGCGGAGCTGCGGCGGACGCTGCTTCTGATACGGAAGCTCGTGCGTGAGGGGAAGGCCCGCTGGCAGGACATAAGCCTGAGCGTTCCTGACATTGACTTGTACCGCCCCTACCTGGAGCGCGAGGCGGTGCGCTACTGCGTGCCCGCCGTGATACATGCGGGAGAGAGCCTGCTCAAGTCCAGCGCGGCCGCCGTGTTCAGCGAGCTGTATGACTGCCATACATCCCGTTTCAGCTATGACAGCGTGCGGACCTTGCTCCTTGACGAACATATCCCGTGGAAAAAGGATACCCGTGTCCTCATAGAGAACTTGGTCCGCGAGGGCTGCGAGATGCACTGCATCTGCCAGTACGATGACAGGAAGGATATCTGGGAGGAATCCCTTTCTGCCACGAGCGACAGGAATGAGCGCGAGTTGACATTCTACCGGGCGTTGAAGAAAAACATAACCGCCCTCTGCAAGGCGGGTTCCTTTGCCGACATCCTCTCCGCATGGATGATTTTCAAGAAGGACATGCTGGATGCTGGGGATTTTTCTTCCGCCGAGAATATGATTCTGGGCCGCTGCGTGGAGGAGCTCAAGAAGCTCATCCTTGTCTGGGACGAGTACGTTGAAGGAACGGGGCTTACCCTTGAGAACCCCTATGAGTTTTTCCTGACGGAGCTCAAGGGAACCAAGTACCTGCCGCAGAACAAGGCCGCCGGTGTCCAGGTATACCCCTACCGGCTGTCCGCGGGGGCGGCATTCAAGTACCAGTTTGTCATTGACGCGAGCCAGTCCAAGCTTGAAGTCCCGGTAAAGAAGCTGGGATTCCTGAGCGCGGCCAAGAGGCAGGAGCTGGGGCTGGTTGAACGGGAGAAGAGCGAGAACCCCTCCATTCCCTTCATCCGCCTGTATGCGGGTTTGGGGGAGAGCGGTGCTGCTGGCGGCGGGGTTTCTTATTCTGGTCCGGCTTTCTCGTATGCCGAGAACTCTTTCTCCGGATTCGCCATCGCACATTCCTTCCTGCGGACGATTGACTGTGACAGGTCGCTCGATGCGGATGACTTCATCGCGGACGAGCGGAGCTGGTTCCTTTCGGGCGGGGAGGGTGAGCCCTTCGCGTTCAGCATGCAGATGAAGCAGGAGGCCCTGCGCTGGCTGGAAGGAAGAAAGGCATCCGCCGGGAACACGGCTGAAAGCGGCTCTGCGGGAGACGGGGCTGCCCTGAAAGAGAAAGTCATGTCACTCGTGATGAAAAAATGCGGGGGGGCTTCCGACGGCAAGCTCAGGATTTCCCAGAGCGATTTGCGGGACTTCTTTCCCTGCCAGAGGAGATGGCTCTTCAACCGCCTGCTGCGTCTGGACGATGACAGCCTGACCGGAGAACTGGCGGGCCCCTTTGACATAGGGAACATCAACCATAAGGTGCTGGAGCGATTCATGCTCTGGCGGATGAAAAATAAGCTTTCCCTCCCCGTGACCGGCCCTGACGGGACCTTCGGCGATGAGGAGAAGAAGATTTCCGACACGCTCCGTCTTTTCGCTGAGGAGAGCATAGAGGACACGTCCATGAGCTTCAGGGACAGCATTCTTTCCAAGCTCAGTTTCCGCATCCAGAAAGATGCGATTGCCCGGGCGGTGTTGGACTGCCTGCATGCGATGTGCCGGCCGGAGGAAGAGAAAAAGCTTTCCTTCGGCGGCTGGGGAATCTTCGCGGCGGAGAAAAAGCTGGAGGCGGAAGGCGGGAACGGCAGCTGGGTATACTATGGCAAGCTGGACTGCATGCTCAAGGACAGCCTTGGCAATCTCGCCATCGTGGACTACAAGAGCGGCGGGACTCCCACCATCTCGTCCTGCATTGCAGCCGATGACGGCAGCCTTGGCGACTTCCAGATGCCCATGTACATGAAGCTCTGCGAGGATTGCGGACCGGGTACTGCCGTGGATGCCGCCGTCTTCTATTCGATAAAGGATGCTACTCCGACTGTCATTGTGCAGCCTGCTGAGAAGAAGGGCAGGAGCAAGAGCGTTGACAGGGAAGTGTTCGGCGGGACGATGAAGGCATTTGAGGGCTATTCGAAGGAGTTTTATCAGAAGCTGACGGGCGGTGAGCTGACTCCATCTCAGAATAAAGAAGATACATACAACTGCGTAGATCCGTATTCTGAAGAGGGGTGTTCCGCTTGCAAATTTAATCCGATATGCCGGACGGCGTACCGGGTGTCAGGACGCAAACTGGGCGCAGAGTAAGGGGAGGATTTATGACTGCTTTGGAAAATACATACACATATCTTAATCTGCTTGACAGGAAGCTGGACGCAAAGCAGATGGCGGCCTGCTGCAGGACGGAGAATACGATCGTCGCGGCGGGTGCCGGGTCGGGGAAGACACAGGTGCTTGCCACCCGCTTCGCATGGCTCGTGATGTCAGAGGGCATCCCCGACTCCCAAATCCTGACGCTGACCTTCACGCGCAAGGCCGCCGCCGAGATGTACCAGAGGATTTACCAGACCCTCTCGTTCTTCGCGAACAATGTGGATACTCCCGCCCTTGAGCGCGGGCGGGCCGCACAGGCTGTCAGTGATTTCTCCGAGTCCCACATACAGACGCTTGACTCGTATCGGTCTGGAATCGTCAAACAGGCGGCCAACCGCTACGGAATCCGGCCCGATTTCGGCTCTGACGACGGCAAGCTGGACTTGTCTCTGCTTGCATTGGAATTCGTCTTGCAGAAGCTCAATGGGGGAAGCGACGAGGAGACAAAGACAATCAGGCATTTTGCCGGGACGACGGGAATGCAGGATTTTGCCGAGAACTGCATCGCCGCCCCGGTCAGCACATACGCCTCTCTCGCGACCGGGGAAGGTTACTTTTCTTCCATGCTGCCCCGGCAAATGGCGTTCGTTACAGAACGTTGGAACGAGCTTGCGGCGAAGCTTTCCGATGTCCTTGATGATGCCAGTACGCGGCTCAAAGGGGAAGGGAGCGATGCCATTGCCGTCCTTGAGGGCCTCTCTGGCACGAAGCTCACGGCTGACGGGGACAAGCTTACGGTCGTTAGTACCGCCTGTTCTGCCTGTTCCGACCTCATGTTGCTTGTGGAGACTAAGGACAGGAAGCCCCGGGCCAAGTTCGAGGAGGTAGACGCTGTCCTGCGCGGCTTGTATGAGCTTGCCTGTTATATGGAAGAATACCCGTATATATGCGGATTGTACCGCCTGCTCGACGAGTTCACCGGGCAGCTGAACAAGCAGAAGCGGCTTTCCGGCATGCTCTCGTTCAAGGACATCGCGGACATGGCGATGAAAATCCTTGTCGAGCAGGAGGACATACGGAAACAGGAGAAGGCCGCCTACAGCAAGATAATGATAGACGAATTCCAGGACAACAACGGGCGCGACCGCGACCTGCTCTTTCTCCTGTCTGAGAAAGAGGACTCATTTGTCCGGCCCCTTCCCGGTGATGCGGACTCCTTGCACCGGGCACTGAAGGGGAACATCGTCGGTGACAAGCTCTTCTTTGTCGGCGACGAGAAGCAGTCCATCTACCGCTTCCGGGGGGCGGACGTTTCCGTCTTCAACGAGCTTAAGGACGACCTTGGCAGCGAGCCGCTCCAGATGAACAATAACTACCGGTCGTCATCCGAATTGCTTTCCATGTTCAACCAGCTTTTCGGCGGCTTCCTGCCTGCGGGCCGGGACAGCACGGGGAGCTTCGTCTTCAACCGGGAGAGCGGCAATCTCTTTGAGGCAACCTACCCGTCGGTAGCCCAAGCATCCAGGGTGGACTTCCAGACCCACGCGGAGCTTGCGCTGCCCCCGCTGACAGAGGGAAACAGCAAGGCTCATGTCTGCATGTTCAACAGCGCATTGCTCGATGATGACAATCTGCTTGCGACGCAGGACCAGATGGCCTATTTCGTCGCCAAGAAGATACAGGAGATTCATGACGCAACTCCGGGGAGCAAGTATTCCGACTTCGCGGTGCTGGACCGCTCTCGCACCAACCGGGCGTCCCTCATCCGCTGGTTGAACGCGTTCGGCATTCCCTATTCGCTTGACCAGCAGGGGTCGCTGTTCCAGGAAGCCCCGGTAAACGACATCTATGCTATGCTCCGCCTCTGCGTCTATCCGTCGGACAAGAAAGCCTTTGCCTCTGTCCTTGCCTCGCCTTTTGTTGGCTTGGGTGATACGGCATGCCAGCTCGTCCTTGCGGATTATGCGGGGGCGGGTGGCGATGTGTGGCATGCGTTTTCCCCGGATCTGGACGAGTTTGTCAAGTCCAGTCTCTCTCCGGCGGAATATGTGCGCTACAAGGAGGCTTCCGAACGTTTTGCCGCATTCCGCGAGGAAGCCCTGCGCGAGAAAATCACGAGAACCTTGGACAGGCTCTGGAACGGGACCGGCTACCGCTACAACCTGATGACGGGCCGGATTGAGAACCTGCTTTCCGAGCATTTTGACCTCTTGTTCGAGATGGCGCGGCAGAGCGATGAGGCCGGGCAGTCCCTCGCATGGTTCGTCGATCAGCTGGGGGCAATCCGTGACAAGCGGCCCGGCTTCTTCAAGGTGGATCTGGACGAGGACATTTCCAACGTGGAGTACCCCGTCGAAAAGGCTGACAGCGTTTCCGTGATGACGATTCACAAGAGCAAGGGCCTGCAGTTCCGTCATGTCTTCGTGCTGGGCTGTTGCGGGAGCGCTGCCGCCGAGCGGACGGGGGATTTCTTCTCTGACGATGAGATGGG
>CACYDQ010000040.1 GCA_902773215.1 uncultured Spirochaetaceae bacterium
TCCTCATGTATCGTTGCAAAAGCCGCCACCAAAGTCTTGGAAGCAATGCCGTTCCATTCGTATCCTGCCCGAACGATACACTGCTTGAGGTTGTCCAGGGCCGTCTCATTTGCAAGTATGATGTGAACCTTGACTTTGAGCCGTTTGCCCATCATGCCAAGGGGATCCTTGACCCCGGGCAGATCGTCCACGAAGTATTCCTGCGGTATGGTATGCAGCATCCCCATGCCCATCGGGATGCTTATCGCCGTGGAAGCCCCGAGCGCCCGGCCCTTTGCCGCATCCGTAATCTCAAGGGTCCTGTAGTTGTCGCTCCTGTCATCGACGACGGTATTCCCCTCTGAGTTCAGGCTCTCCACCTGGGCCCCGCCGATTGCCGTGAACACGGAGTCCACGTCCACCCCCGCAACCTGCTCGGCCGCGTCAACCGTCGCGTTTATGGCGGCGACGGCAGCGTCTATGTTGACGATGACGCCGTTGCGGAGCCCCTGCGAGGGCTTCTTGGCGAAGCCGATGACGGACACATTGTCATCCTCGTCCAGCTCCCCGATGACGGCTTTTATGAAAGTGGTACCAATATCCAGCCCCACGATGATGTTGCTCAAATAACTTACCCCCGAACCCCGGCCTCAGCGGGCCAAAGCACCTTCTCCCTCGGCCTTGTAGGAGATGGACCCGTAACGGAGGTCTATCTCGCTGACGTTCAGCTCGATGGAGTTCACGACATCAAGGATGACCAGCATGCGCTTCAGGGCCTCCTCGTTCAGCGAGCGGTCGGCGAGGACCTTGACATGATTGCGCTGCCCCTGGACGGGGTAGAGGACGAGCTCATAGTTGCCGTACTCCTTCTGGAGAACCTGAATTTCGGATATAGCAGAGAAATACTTCTGCGGGAGCGCGCCTATCGCAGCCACCTGAGCCATCAGCGGCCTGAACTTCGACGGGAAGCGCATCCCGAGCTGCATCCCCTCCACCGGCAGTCCCGATATGAGGGGAATGTCCGAATCCGCGGAAACCGATGCCGTGTTTGTGAATACTACACCATTTTCGGAGATTTGAACAGTTGTGGAGCGGCCATTTATGTTCATAATCGTCTTTGCGACAGCCTGCCGCTCCTTTATCGTTATGACGACCTTGTCGGGGAAAATCTTGTCCACGCCGACGCTCTCAATGCAGGAGAAAGAAGAGAGGGCATCCACCGCCCTGCCGGAGTCGAACTCAATCCAGGTGACGGTGCCCATGTCCTCGAGCTTCTGCATCAGGAGGGATGACGGAATCGTCTTGAGCCCGGCGAACTGGACTTTCACGGGTGCCAGGCAGGGGATGACCATCGTATAGAAAACCGCCTCCAAGGCAAGCAGGACAATGAGAATCAGGACGACAATCTTTGCGATCGTTATCCGTGGGTCCTTCTTTCTCTCCCCCGTCGGTGCAGATTTCATCAGGAAGTCCATGCCCCCCAAATCCCTTTTCACGCTGACAGCTCCGCTCATTTTTTATATTCCCCTCAAACCTTCTTACAGCAAAATGTTCCGCTAGATGCCCAGGACGCTCATGCCCCCTCCTTCATCATCGGGAGGAGCATGGGAGGCATTTATCACAAAGCCACTCATACAGAAGCTGACGACCAGCGAAGAGCCGCCGGAAGAGAAGAATGGCAGGGGCATTCCGGTCGTCGGGGCCGCGCCACACACAACGGCGCAGTTCAAGAGCGACTGCATGAATATCATGCACACACATCCGAAAGCCGCATAGGCGGCAAAAGCGTTCTCACAATTGAGGGAGATGAGCGTCCCCCGCCAGGCGAAGAACAGGAGCAGGGCAAAGTAGGCCGTCACGCCAAAAAGCCCCATGGAATCCGCCCAGCCTGCAAAGATATAGTCCGCATGCAGCTCGGGAATCTTGAACACCTCGGTCAGCCCCTCGCCGACCCCGTTCCCCCAGAAGCCGCCCGCCGTTATCGCCCGCTTGGAAGCCATCTCCTGGTAGCCGCTCGTCATGGCGAATTCCTCCGGGTGCAGGAAGGCTATGACACGGTTCAGGCGGTAGGGCTCAATGCTGACCATCAGGGCAATCGCCGGGAGGGCCAGCATCAGAAGGGGCAGGAACCATGTCATTCTGGCCCCGCAGACAAAGAACATCATGCAGCCGACCAGGAAAATGAAGACCCCGGTGGAAAAATCCCGCTGCATGAAGATGATGGCGACAAAGACAAAGAGGCCTGCCAGCGGATAGTAAAAGTCCTTCCTTCCCTCCCTCCTCTGCTTCTGGAAGAGGTTTGCGAGAAAGAGGACGACCGCAAACTTGGCGAACTCCGACGGTTGCAGGGTAAAGAGGCCCGCGACGTAAATCCAGCGGGAGGCCCCCTTCCTGTTGCTCCCTATGCCGGGTATGAAAGCGAGCAGGCAAAGAAGAAGCGTCCCCATCACGATGAAAGGAAGGATTTTCTGTATCACGCTCATCTTGACGACGGCGAAGAACACCATCAGGGCAAAGCCCACGCCCGACCAGACCAGCTGCCTGGTGACAAAGTAGTAGCGGTCGCCGAAGAGTCGCTCCGCCGTGTAGGGGGTGCAGACATAGAGCGTGAATATTCCAAGCCCCCAGAGAAGGAGGACGGAGATGATGAAGAATATGTCGCTCTTGCCGTAAGAGCTTACCGGGCGGTCAGCCTTGAAGGAGAACTCACTCATGAGCCCCTCCGTCAGCAGCCGTCAGGCACTTTGTCAGCCGCTCAAGAGCCATGCCCCGCGAGCCCTTTATAAGGACGGCGTCCCCCCGGGACATCCGCGCCTTGAGCCAGTCCGCAATTTTCTGAATGGACTCGTCGGACTTGTCAGGGACGCACAGGACATCCTGCATCCCCGCCTGATTCCGCATGCCCTCCAGGGCGGCGGCCATCTCCTGTCCGACCAGAATCACCGAGGCACCGGAAGCGGCAGCCTGGGCTATGACCGTGCGGTGGGAAGCAAGAGAAGCCTCCCCCAGCTCCAGCA
>CACYDQ010000041.1 GCA_902773215.1 uncultured Spirochaetaceae bacterium
CGAAGGCCGCTCTGCAGGACCTGCGTTCCGTCGCCATTACGCTGGGCCTTGATATCGTGAAGTTCCTGATCCTGGGGATTGTCCTGCTTGTTCCGTTCATACTGATTTATCTTCCTGTCATGCGTGGCAGCGGCGGCTACGACTGGGGAGAGGCTTTTTCCCTGTCGCCTGAGTTCGCCGACATACTGAACGTCGGGGACTCAAACCTTTTTCTGGGCCGCTTGATCCGCAGGCTGCACATGGACGGACGGGGAGAGCTTGAGGAGGGAATGAGCGTCGTCTTGTTCGCTGCCTATATCCTTGCCCTTCGCTTTTTCCTGCGGAAGGGGCGGGAAGAGAGGGGACGGGGCCAGCTCTTCTTCTCCGTGCTCGCGCTGGCCTGCGCTGTCTGCCTTGTCCTGCCGATGCGGATGAGCGGTATGGGCCTGTCCTTCTGGCGCTATCTTGTCTGGAAACTGATTCCTGGCGGCAAGTCCGTCCGCGCGGTGGCGAGGTTCCTGTTTTTCCTGAGCTTCCCTATATCGGTCGTGGCATCGGTTTATGGAGAAAAAAAACTGAAGTCGTGCGGACACCCCAGGTTTGCGGCGGCATTTTCCGCCTTTCTCCTGCTCCTGCTCTTCCTGACTCAAATCCGGCGCGGGGGAGTCTACAGTTATTGGAATGCCGGTTCGCACCGGGCTTTCGTTGCGTCCGTGCAGGAGGCCCCGTCGTCTTGCGAGGCTTTTTATGTTTTCAATTCCGGGAACAAGATGCGGTCGGCGGAACAGGATCAGCTGGACGCTTTTGAGCTTGCATCCTGCATGAATGTGCCGACATTGAACGGATATTCCGGCGGGATGCCGGAAGGATGGGGAAAGCTGTGGGTTATTGCGGGCGAAGACTATCTTCCTGCCATTGCCTATATCTCTTTCAGTCAGGGACTTGATAACGTCTGGGGCCTGGACCTTGCGACCGGCAGCTGGAGCCGGCTGCCGCTTTCGTCCGACCTTATGAGGAGGGAAAGGTCGTGGAGATTCAACGGTACGCACATCGTCTGGGAAGGCTATGAGGCAGGTGGCAAGAGATACCTGAAGCCCCAGGGAATGAGCGAGGGACCGTACTGGACTGTGTTTCC
Source organism: uncultured Spirochaetaceae bacterium (assembly GCA_902773215.1). Taxonomy (GTDB): domain Bacteria; phylum Spirochaetota; class Spirochaetia; order Treponematales; family Treponemataceae; genus Treponema_D. The sequence continues at coordinate 1,115 of CACYDQ010000041.1, forward strand.
CGGAAATTATAAGGTAACTATAAAAGGCGAGAATTTAGGCGGGATGGAAATTGATGTCAACTCTGGGGCAGGAAAGACCCGCTATCCGTTCACGAGCGAGCTTTCCGAGGATCAGGTGCAAATCTGCTTCTCCGTCCAAGACACAGTTCCTGACCTGGAGGTTTTTATTCGGAACGTGTCTGACAAGCAGATGTGCCTCTCGTCTTTCGTCCTTGTCATGGAGGACTAAGGCCCTGCGGCTTATCTGGAATTCAAAAGGGGACAGAAGCGTCCGGTTTCTGCCCCCCCTTTTTTGGGTTGAAAAATCTTTCTTGAAGCTTACTCGAAGCTGACGTCCGTCACCTGGAAGTAGGCCTGCGGATGGGCGCAGACCGGACAGACTTCCGGAGCCTTTGTTCCGACGACGATGTGCCCGCAGTTGCGGCACTCCCAGACCTTGACCTCACTCTTCTCGAAGACCTTTGCGGTCTCCACGTTCTCAAGCAGCTTGCGGTAGCGCTCCTCGTGGCGCTTCTCTATCTTGGCGACACCGCGGAACTTGGCGGCAAGCGCCTTGAAGCCTTCCTCCTCGGCGGTCTTGGCGAAGCCCTCGTACATGTCGGTCCACTCGTGGTTCTCCCCGTCGGCGGCTTCCTTGAGGTTTGCCTTGGTGTCACCGATGCCCTCCAGCTCCTTGAACCACATCTTGGCATGCTCTTTCTCATTGTCGGCCGTGTGCAGGAAGATGTCGGCAATCTGCTCGTAGCCCTCTTTCTTCGCGACGGAGGCGAAGTAGGTATACTTGTTGCGGGCCTGGCTCTCGCCCGCGAAGGCGGCAAGAAGGTTCTTCTCGGTCTGTGTTCCAGCGTATTTGCTCATCGGTATTCTCCTTACGAATTGCGAATGTGGTTTTGTTACCACTCAGCCTAGACTATCCTTGCCGGGCAGGAATGTCAAGGGTTCGGATTGCTGGTGGCAAGCCTTGTCTGAATCTTGAAACTGAGCGGAATTTATCATACTATATTTCCAATATGAAGCTGAACGATTATATGCTCGATGCCTACAAGAAGGCTTCTGATGATGAGCCCGCCGTCCGCAAGCCGGTTTTTGAGAAGCTAAGCCGCCAATCCGGTGAGAAGCAGGGACAGGAAGAGGCTGGCAGGAAGCCCCTCGTGCATAAGCCCATTTTCGAGAAGGTGAACAGCCGCGTCGGAGAGATTCTGGGGCAGGAAGAGGCCGACCGCAAGAACCTGGAGGAGGCCAAGATTGCCGCCAAGACGGGCATCTGGTACGGAAAGACTCCGGTTAAGCCTACGGATGCGGACGTGCGGAAAGCCGCCAGGCCGTTGACGGAGGGGGCACTGGTAAAGGTTCCCCAGTTGCCGAGGGAGGCTGACGGCAGGGAGAGCATATACCGCAGGGTCGCCAAGTTCCTCGTCATCATCGGCGTGGACGAGGCCGCCAAGATAATCCCCCAGCTCGGTGAGGAGCAGATAGAGAAAATCATGCCGGAGATTGCCTCCATCCGGTCTGTGCCCAAGGATGAGGCCGAGCAGATACTCAAGGAGTTCGAGTCCCTCTTGGACAAAGCCCGCGAGGAGGGGGGCATAGACACGGCCCGCACCATACTGACCAAAGCCTACGGGGAGAAGAAGGGGGAGGAAATCCTCGGCCGGGTCATCCAGTACCCCAACGGCAGGCCCTTCGACTTCCTGTCCGAGGCGGGAGCTGACCGCATAGGTGTCCTTTTGAACGGGGAGAGCGAGCAGGTGCAGGCCCTCGTCCTGTCCCAGATAGAGCCCAAGAAAGCCGCCGCCGTCATAAAGGAGATGGACGACAAGACCAAGAGCGCGGTCGTCATCCGCCTGGTCAAGATGAAGAACGTAGCCCCCCAGGTCATGGAGAGCGTCAGCAAGAGCCTGTACGAGAAAATGCTCTCCCAGAACACCGAGGTGTCCCAGTCGCTGGACGGCAAGAACGTCCTCGCTCAGATTCTCAAGCGGATGGACCCGTCTACGGAATCCAACCTGATCGCGGCCCTGTCCGGCGAGGACCCGGAACTCGGCGCGGACATACGCAGGAGGCTTTTCACCGAGGACGACCTGGTGAACGCGGAGGACCGCTACTTGCAGAACAAACTGCATGACATGGACGACAAGACGATTGCGATTCTCATAAAGGGCAAGAAGCCCGAATTCCGGGACAAAATCCTTTCTAACCTGTCCAAACGAAGGGCGGAGAGCGTGCTGGACGAGGAGTCCGTCACCGAGTTCCTGCTCAAGAGCGAGAGCGAGCGCGTCACCTCCCAGTTCTTCGCCGATTTGCGCCGCGCCTGGGAAGCGGGCGAGATGCGCGTCAAGGGCCGGGACGACGATGAAATCTGGGTACAGTGAGGAAGTCTGTCTCTCATTCTGTGTCAGTCAAATGGCTTTTCGGCGGCCGCCGGACTTGCGGATAAGCGCTGCGACCGCCTCTCATAAAAAATTTTAAAATTTTTCTGCACGAAGTTTCGTTTTTTATCACCTGTGGACAATGAATATTATGTAGGTTTTGAAAGGCTGATAAGCCCTTCGGCTGCCCGCCGGCTGTGACCGGTCCTTCCGCTGGGTGCCAGGGGGTTACGGCTTTCAGTTCCTGCGAAAACCATCTTCAGTAAAAGGAGAAAGCGTATGAATTCATTGAACCAGATTATCCTTGAGGGAAACGTGAGCAGGCAGCCGGAGCTGAGGCAGTCGGCGACAGGAACGAACGTGTGCGTTATTCCGATTGCCGTGAACCGCTCGTACAAGAATGTCAAGGGCGAGTCCGTGGAGGAAGTGTCATTCTTCGATGTCACATCGTTTGGAAAGACAGCCGAGGTATGCTCCAAGTACGCCACAATCGGACGGCATGTCCGTGTTGTCGGCAGGCTCAAGCAGGACCGTTGGAAGAACCTTGAGGGCAAGTCGCAGAGCAAGATAAACATCATTGCCGAGCATGTGGAGCTTTTGAACCTGCCCCGCAAGCAGTCCGAAGGGGCGTTCAGCCGCACGTCTGGGAAGCCTGCCGGGGCTGGTTACGGGGCTGACGAGCAGACTCTGGTCGCAACCAATGCCGCCGCCTGCGAGCAGCAGGATATTGAGGATACCGTGGGCGAGGAAATTCCCGCCTTTTAGTGCGGGTACCCCTGTCTAAGACCTCCCTCTCCCCGTGGGGGTATATGCCTCTCGGGGAGGGAATCCTCCGGAATGTACTCGGTTGAAGAAATTCCCCTCGTATGATACAGTATCCTCGTTATGAAGGTGAACGACGTTTACAAGGGTTTCAGGGTTTTGTCGGTTTCGGATGTGAGGGATTATGATTCAACGGCAGTCCACCTCCGGCATGAGGAGAGCGGGCTTGAGGTATTCAAGCTGCTCAATGATGACAGCGAGAACTGCTTCGCCTTTGCCTTCCGCACGCCCTGCGAGAACAGCACGGGTGTCGCGCACGCGATAGAACATTCGGTCTTGTGCGGGTCAAAATCCTATCCGCTCAAAGACCCCTTCATCAGCCTGGAGAACCAGAGCGTCAACACCTACCTGAACGCCTACACCTGCCCGGAGCACACGGTATATCCGTCCTGCTCCCCGGTCAAAGCGGACTTCTTTAACATCTTCTCTGTCTATGCGGATGCGGTGTTTTTCCCTTTGCTCAAGGAGGGGGCCTTTTTGCAGGAGTGCCACCGCATGGAGCTGGACAAGGACGGGAATCCCTGCCTACAAGGGGTCGTCTACAACGAGATGAAGGGCAACTATGCCTCATTCGAGGATGTAGCCTATGATTCGATAAACCGCCCCGTCATGGAGGGGAGCGAGTACGTTCATGATTCGGGCGGAGACCCGCTCGTCATCCCCTCGCTCACGTATGAGGCCTTCAAGGACTACCACAGGCGTTACTACTGCACGGCCAACTGCCTCTGCTACCTCTACGGGAACATCCCGCTGGAAGAGGAGCTGGACTTCCTCGTGGAGCACGTCACGGGCCGCGTCAGCTCATATGGAAAGAAAGCCGAATATCCGTCGCCGGATTTCTCAAAGCCCGTCAAGGACAGGGTAAAGGCCTTTGCCCCGGCGGGGGAGGGGGGCGAGGATTCCCGCCGCGTCGTCGCGATGAACTGGAGGCTCAGCGACGGGCTTGAGAAAGAGGATTTGCTTCCGTTCAACATGCAGTTCTCCTTCTTGTCCGAGCTCCTGTGGGGGGACGACAGTGCGCCTGTTTCCAAGAAGATGCTTGCCTCAAAAATCGGCGATTCGGTTGCTCCGTACACGGGATTCTCATCCGCGAGCCGCTTTCCGACGATATGCTTCTCTATGAGCGGAGTCCGGGAGGGGGACGAGGAGAAGTTCCGGCTCCTGCTTCGCGAGGTTCTGAGGGATATTGCCGACAAGGGGATTTCAAACGAGGACTTTGACAGGACGGCGATGACCTTTGACTTTTTCAACAGGGAGATACGGAGACCGGGCGGCTCCCCTTTCTCGCTCAGCCTGATGCGGCGGGCGGTGAAGAGCTGGCTCTTCGGCTTCCCGCCGGACGGGGCTCTGTCCTACCGGGAGGAGATTGAATCTCTCAAACGTCGGATAAAGGAGAACCCCGCCCTGCTGCCCGGCCTCATAGACAAATATCTTCTGGGCAATGCCCGCTGCTCGCTCGTTTCCGTAGACCCTTCTGCTGAGTGGGAGAAGGAGCGGGCGGACAAAGAGCAGAAGCTGACCAAGCAGGAGTTCGCTGCCTTGGGCAAGGATAAGCTGCTCGCTGACCTCGAGAAGATGAGGGAATTCCAGAATTCCGATGACGATGACAGCTGTCTGCCTCACCTGCATCTTGCTGATTTGCCGCGGAAGCTTGACAAAATCACTATGACCGAAGAGGCTGCGGGGGGCGTTCCCTTCTTTGTCAGCAGGGAGCCGACAAACGGGATAACGTACTTTGACATAGGCTTTCCCTTTGACACGCTGGATCCGGAGGATTACCTCTACGTGACCCTGCTTGCAAGTTTGGTCTCCCAGGTTGGATTTACGGGCAAAGCCTGGGACGAGGTGATGAGCAGGATAGGGGCGGTGTCCGGCAGCTTTGGGGCAGATGCCAGGAGTTTCAATTCCGACCTGACCGGGCAGAAAGATTCTTCTGAAAATCCCTATGTGGAGCGGGATATGTTCTTTTTCCGTTTCAAGTGCCTGGATGAAAAAGTGAAGGATAACCTGGATATCTTATCCTCATATTTGGAGGGAATGGATTTCTCCGATGAGAAGCGCCTTACCGACCTGCTCGCCTCTAATGCGAATGATGCCAAGTCTTCTGTCCTGCCCGACGCGCATCATTATGCGATGTACCGGGCTTCGAGGAATCGAGGCCCCAAGTTTGCGATACGGGAGATTCTTCTGGGGCTCACGGCCGTCGTATTCGCTTGCAAGCTCAAGGATATGGATATCAAAGCTTTGTCCGCACGGCTTGAGGCTATCTACCGCAAGATACTCAGCGGCGGGGCGGTGATACACGTGACGGCAGAAGAAGCCCAAATCCCCGCGTTGCGTTCTTCCGTGGCGGAGTTCGTTGCCCGGAACAAGCTTGCGCCCCTCTGTCCCCGGCCTGTGATGACAGCGGAACGGGCTGCCGGCCTGCTGAAGCTGACCGAGTTCGAAGGGGAGCAGACTCAGGCGGACGGAAAAGACAAGCCTGCCGATAAGATTTGTATCGATGAGATTTTCGTCATACCCGGCTCTGTCGCCTTCGATGCGAAATGCTGTGGGTCGAGCCCCGTTAATACTAAGGAATCTGTGGCGGACCAGGTGTTCGCGCACTGCCTTTCCATGACCGACCTCTGGGACAAGGTGCGGACCAAGGGTGGGGCATACGGGGTGTTTTTCAATCCTCAGGCTCTCACCGAGACGAGCTATTTTGTCACCTACCGCGACCCCAAACCTTTCCTTTCGCTTTCCGCTTTGTCAGATTCCATGAACGATGAGAAAACCTCCGTATTCACGGACGAGGAGGTGGAGAAGGCGATAACCGGATGCTATTCATCGGAGATTACGCCGGAGACTCCTTCCCTCAAGGGGTCACGGGGCTTCCTCTGGCTTTTTACGGGCGGCTCTAACGAGAAGCGGGAGCGCAGGGTCGGACAGCTGTTGGACATCAGCAAGGAAGACCTTAAGGCCTCCTGCCTGCGCTACAGGGAAAACTTTGACAAGGATTCCTCCGTGGTCATCCTCTGCCCCAGGGCAATCATGGATGATAAAGTTGTCGAATCTACTGGAAAAATAATCGTCTTGCCGTTATAATAGAAGCAAATGAGTGAGAAGATGAGCAAGGTCGGAAATTTGGTCAAGATGATACGGCAGTTAGTCTCGGACGTGCAGGGCGCGCCATATCCCGGGCAGGGATTCGAGCCCGAGGTCTATCGGATTTGGTACGAGCACGTCCAGAAGAATGCGCAGGACTGCTATGAGTTCCTTGACGCGAATTTCCCGCTGGAATCCAAGGAGTTCAACCAGTCAATTGACAAGATGTTCAAGAAAAATGTTTGAACAAAAGGTTTAAAACGCCTGTTGCAGATGCCGACCATATAAGAAGGAAAAAGGAAGGGTTCCTTCTAAAACGTGGGTGGGTATGGCAATGGATTTAAACAAAGTCAGTCGCAGCAGGCGCTATAAGCTTACGGGCTTGTTGAAGAAGAACGGCTTTGACCGCTGGAGGATAAGTGCAAGCGCGATAAGCTCCGTGACGGGTGAGGAATGTACGTTCTTCATCGAGTTCTACATTGTCAATCCTGCCCTCTCCCCTGACAAAGCCGTCCTTGGCTTCAAGAGCCGTCTGCCCAAGACCGATACCGATTTGCAATATGCTCTTGCAGGGACGGAGAACGAGAAGACTCTGCTTACCGAGGAATTCGTTCAGCCTTCCTTCGTCATGGTCAAAGCCGGAAAGCTTTCCAAACATGGCAAACAGATCAATGCCTATTTCCCCTGTTCCTCGCTCGTGACAGGAACTCCTGAGTACATCGTAAAGGTAGGCACGGATGGCAACGATAGCTGCTATATAAAGGCCAACGCGACTTCCGGTTCCATTTCTGTTTCCGGTGCCGACCTTCTGGAGCGGCCGGAGCTTCTGGGGGATTCCGGCGCCATCGCATGGAACCTGCACTATTCGATAGAGGACGGCTTTTTCCCGAATTTCCGGAGCAAACAGACCAACTGGGCGTGCTTCGGGGCGAGGACGAGCATCGCCGGGGTCATCGTGATGGACGGCGAGCAGTTCAATGTCAGCAAGGACAGGTCTTACGGATACTTCGACAAGAACTGGGGGCGGTGTTTCACGAATCCTTTCCTGCACCTCAGTTCATCAAACATGGTCAGCAACATAAGCGGCAAGAAACTCCTTGAGTCCTGCTTCGCCATACAGGGGGAGTACAACAGCAGGCTCTGCATCCTCACTTCGATAGAGGGCAAGAAGCTGGAATTCCATGCGGGCAGCCATAAGAAATATAATACGATCTATGAGTGCACGCAGATGCCTGAGGACGAGGACGGAATCAAGCTGCACTGGTCCGTCAGCATGGATAACAGAAGCCATGTCATAGACGTGGACATTGTATGCAATGCTGAGAAAATGTTTGTCCGCGATTACGAGTGCCCGGAAGGAAACCGCAAGGTGTTGAAGCTGATTGGCGGCGGAAGCGGCACCGGCGAGGTAAAAATCTATAAGCGGGTCAGAAAAGACCTGGAGCTGATAGAGGACGTGCATATCAGTAACTGCCTCTGCGAGTTCGGTAACATCGAGACAGCCGAGAAATAATTACTCACACTTCTTTCAGAGCAAGTCAATGCAGGAATCTATCCACTTTCCCGCAAGCTCGGGAAAGCTGTCCTGCACGGTCAGGAATAGGTTTAGCGCATTTTCGTAGTTGTCGGTGAAGTACTCCGCCTCGGCCAGGTAGAAGGTGGCCCGCTTTGTCGCTCCTTCTTCCCGGTGCTGCGACAGGAATGCGGAAAGCTTTGTCTTTGCCTGCACGTAGCTGTACTGCATCCAGCCTTCATTGAGAATCTCATACAGAAGCCAGTCGTCTCCCCCTGCCGGGACAACCTGGTCCTCGCTGAATATGTGGCGGAAGAGGGGCTCGGTCTTCCGTTTGGACTCCTTCCTTGCAGGAAGCAGGAGGGCTGCGTTTCTCTCCGACTGGAAGGAGATTTGCCGCTCCTTGTTCTGCGTCTCCTCCTCTTCCCGGATGATTTCCGTTACCTTCCGGGAACTTGTGTCGCGCGGAGTGTCCGTGCTCCGCGGCATCGTGCCCGCCATGACGGGCAAATCCGTCTTGCTCAGGCTTTCTGTTGCCGCCGGCAGGTCATCGGCTGCCAGCTTCCCGCCGCGCGTACCTTCATGTGCGTCAGGTATGAGGCTTGCGGTGTAGCCCGGGGCTTGCCCGGCTGAGGCCCGTACCGGGGCAACCGTGGAATTCAAGCCGGGAAGGACTGCGGCGTAGAGCATCCCGGAATCTTCATCTACCCTGCTGTCGCCGTCCGGCCCGTCAAGCTCCTCGTCGTAGTAGAGCCCGGCATAACCGTCTTCCTTCTTCTGTTTGTCCACAAAGGTAAGGATTGCATAGTAGTAGGACTTGCCGTCATCTGCCTCGTCGGTATAGGAGATGTGGGTCTTGGGTACGGCTGCTATGGGGAAAAGGGACCTGGCCCGTGCGCTGCTGTAGATAGGACGCTGGTCACGATAAATTGCGAAGAAGAGAATGCTGCTCCTGTCCTTTCCCTCTGGTAACGTCCAGCTCAGGCGTATCTTGCCGCCTCCAGCATCCTCTGCCTGCAGGTTCGAGACGCAGAGAGAGTCTCCTGCCTCGCTGCCTGCTGCTTGGGCAGGAGCTATGAAAGCCAGGGCGGACAGGATCAGCGATGCGAGAAGGACCTTAATCGTTTTCATACAAGCCTATCTTGTTTTATCGGGCGAATTTGGTCTTGTGACAAGGGCTTATATGTCAAGGGTCTCTGTGAAGGTGTCGTCAGAACCGGCCATGACCGTCTCGTCCTTGCTGATGTCCAGCCTTCCTTTCTTCTCGTTCTTGTTCGGCTTTGCTTTGGGCCGTGCCGCTGTCTTCGGACGGCTCGTACCCGTGCCCTTTCCCAAGATGAAGACGGAGGGGATGCTGCCCGCAATGCCTCCAGCAAGGGAGATGAGGATGGGAAGGCATGGCTTGAGCATTTCCATGGGGCTGGCCGGCACGATCGGAACGATGACAGCGTATGCGCGGAGGGCGGTGAATGCGAGGAAGGCGAGAATCCAGCTGAAGGAGATGACCGAACCCGAGAGACTGATGAAGAAGTTCAGGAGGAGCAGCATGAAAATAAGCGGGTCTGGCCCCTGCACGGAAAAACCGGGAATCAGGCATGCGATGACCCCCGAGACCAGGGCGGACAGGAGCATCATGACGGCGAGGGGCAGGGATCCGGCCCCCTCCTCTGCGCTCCTCCCCAGAATGAGCAGGACAAGGGCGTTCCTGAGCAGGGGAATCCAGCTGTCAGAGCCCAGCACATGGGCGAAGAGGCGGACGTAATCCAGCGGGGCGCGGACATCTATCGTGGAGCAGGAGAGCAGCCAGCTGGTCAGGCTCTGCCCCTCGGGGAGGGGGAGCCTGCTGTGGATCGAGATATCAAGCGCGTAGGCAGCGATGTATGCGAATACGAGCAGGATGGTCACGGGCGCATCGAACGAGAAAGAATATCTTTTTTTAGCCATAGGAACAGTTTAAGCCCAAAGCCCCCTTTTGTCAAACCCGGCTTCCTGCTATAATGCCCGCATGAAGTATTCAGTTCTCAGGGCTGCGGCGGTCAGCCCTTCACTCATAGTGGCGGACTGCGATTACAACGCAGGTCAGATTATCTCCTCCATACGGGAGGCATACTCCCGGGGAGCGAGGCTCGCCGTATTCCCCGAGCTGTGCCTGACAGGCTATACCTGCGGGGATCTCTTTGCCCAGAATTCCCTTATCAAAGCGGGTGTCAAGGCCCTTCTCCGCATAGCCGACGAGACCCGGGATTTGGGCATCCTGTCCGTCGTCGGGCTGCCTCTCGCCGTGGACGGCGTGCGCTACAACACGGCGGCCTTCGTCAACAAGGGTGAGGTTCTTGCCATCATCCCCAAGGTTTATATCCCCAATTACGGGGAATTCTACGAGCGGCGCTGGTTCTCGCCGCCGGTCCGGGGTACGCCCGACACCGTATTCCTGTCCCAGGAGATGTGCGAGGTGCCGTTCGGCCTGAACCTGATGCTGCAGGACAAGGACGACAACCTGCTCAAGGTCGCCGCCGAAATATGCGAGGACGCATGGGTTCCCTTCTCTCCGTCCATCCGCCACAGCCTGAACGGGGCGACCGTCATCGTGAACTTGAGCGCGAGCAACGAGGTCGTCGGCAAGGCAAGCTACCGCAGGCAGCTGGTCTCATCCCTGTC
>CACYDQ010000042.1 GCA_902773215.1 uncultured Spirochaetaceae bacterium
GACATCAAGCCCGAAGACGTCCGCGTGGATGTGATGCGGGCGGGTGGGCCGGGCGGCCAGTGCGTCAACACGACGGACTCCGCGGTCCGCCTGACCCATATCCCGACGGGAATCGTCGTCATCCAGCAGGACGAGAAGAGCCAGATTAAGAACAAGGCCAAGGCATGGCGCGTGCTCCGTGCCCGCCTCTTTGACCTGGAAGAAAGCAAGAAGCAGGCCGAGCGGGCGGACACCCGCAAGAGCATGGTCGGTTCCGGGGCGCGGAGCGAGAAAATCCGCACCTACAACTTCCCGCAGGACCGTGTGACCGACCACCGCATCAACCTGACCCTGCACAACTTGCCCTCGATCATGATGGGGAACATGGACGAGATGCTGGACGCGCTCAACGTCTACGCAAAGGAAGAGCAGCTCAAGGACGCTTCCGAGCTTGACCATTCGTGAGGCCCGGAGCTGGGGGCGGGACGTTCTGCTCAAAAGTCCGACCCCCGAGCTTGACGCTGACGTATTGCTCATGGCCGTAACCGGGCGGGACAAGACGGCCCTGCTCTTCAAGGGTGGGGAGCCGCTGGCCCCGGAAGAGGAGGCGGACTACCGCGCCTACATACAGGCCCGCTCGACCGGGCTTCCGGTCGCCTACATCACCGGACATAAAGAATTCTACGGATATGACTTTCTCGTCACCCCGGACGTGCTCATTCCCAAGCCGGACACCGAGCTTCTGGTAGAGAAGGCCCTTTCGGTCATACGCGAAAAATTTTCAGCAAAGAAAGACAGGATTCTCACCCTCTGCGACATGTGCACCGGATCCGGCTGCGTCGGTATCAGCACGGCGCTGGCTGCCTGGGAAGAAGGGCTTGTCTCGAGGGAAAACGCCCTTGCCCTGACTCTCTGCGACATAAGCCAGGCCGCCCTCGACGTTGCCCGGATGAATGCGGACAGGCTCTGCCCGCCTGCGCTGCGCGGGAAGGTGCACCTGGTCAGGACGAATTTGTTCCAGGCGGTGACCGGCTCCTTTGATATCATTACGGCAAACCCGCCCTATATCCCCGCGGCGGAGGTGGAAGAGCTTCTTGCCGACGGGAGGAACGAGCCCCGCCTTGCGCTGAACGGGGACATAGACTTGTTCGGGAATGCGACGGGGGAGGGGGACGGCCTGGGCATCATGCGGAACCTGCTGCCGCAGGCGGCCTGCCGCCTTGCCCCTGCCGGTGTCCTCCTCGTGGAGGCAGGGGAATACAATGCGGAGATGACCGAGTACCTCTTCCGGGATGCGGGCCTGCATGACACGGGCATCGCGCGGGATTTATCGGAACAGCTGCGCTGCATCTGGGGACGCATATAGGAGGCGTACAAAAAAGGGCGGCCCCATGCCGCCCTATATGCTGCTGTTTCCAGCCTACTTCTTTGCCTGCTGTTGCTTCTGCTTGGCTTCCTCTTCTTCCAAGTTCGAGTAGTAGGTGTCCACCGTCCGCTTCATGTCCATCACGTTTGCGACGAGCATGTAGCCGTCGTAAATCGCTATCTTGTTCTTGGACGTGAACTTGTTCAGCTCATCCCGCGTTTCGTTCACGGAAAGGCCGGCGAGCATTGCGATGTCTTCCACCGTGACGTTTATCTTCCGCTTCATGTCGTCCTCATCCTCGCCGACAGCCCCCTCGTTCTCTATGCACGTCAGCATGATGTCGGCTATACGGGCGGACAGATCCTTTATGCAGAGTATCTGGAGGTTCCGCCGCTGCTCGAATATCCGCTTGCAGATAAGGCGGAGCATCAGCATGGCGACGTTGGGGCTTGAGATGACGACGCTGTTGAAGTTCTCCTTGGAGAACTTGAGGCAGGTGACGCTGCCCTTCGCGATGGCGGATGACTGCCTTGGCGACTCCTGTATGATTTCCATCTCGCCGAATATCTCGCCGGGACGGACGGTGCCGTAGCGTTTCATCATTCCGTTGATGTATTTTTCTATGAGAACCTTGCCGGACTGTACGAAGTAGAAGGATTTTGCCGTCGTCTGCTCGGACATGATGACCGCCCCGTCAGAGAACTTCTTGGTGAAGCGGCTGAACACAGGGGCGGAGAATTGCTTGATGACCTTGGAATCTGCATCTATCAGTTCCTGCGAGCTGTCGGCCGCCAGCATTTCCTGCTCGGCCATTGCGGATGCCTTGACGCGGGCTTCTGCCAGGAACTCCTGAACTTCAGCTTTGTTCACTGCCTCCGGAATCTCCTGCATGATTTTCTCTGCCTCGTTGACCGCCGTGGCATAACGCTCCGCATTGAAATATGCCTTCGCGATGGCGAGGAGCTTCTCTTCCTTCGCCCCCTTGATCTCCTCGTTTTTTAGCAGTGTCTCCGTGTCGTAATGGATGGAGCGGAGGGTCCTGGAGAAGCTTATCATCATCTTCTCCATCAGTTCCTTGTTCTTGGATATAGTGCCTTCGAATTCCTGCACGGTCAGCATGACTACCAGGCAGTCAGACATAGCCCGTGCCGTGTCGGTACGGGGCTTGTGGACGAGGGCGTTCTTTACGCCGAAGAATTCCCCCTGCTTGACCGTTTCCTTGACTTCCATCTTGGTCCTGATGTCTACAGCTTTCAGCTCCACGCTGCCGGACTGGAGGATGAAGATGCGGTCATCTTTGTCACCAGCAAAGAAAATGATATTCCCGGGCTTATAAGCCATCTGCTTTGGCATAATAAAAAACTCCTGAATATGAGACATTTGTTTCAGGGACCGACAATCCTCTAAAACTCCAATACCTCTATAGCTATCAATTATAACACAAAGGGAGCTTTTATGCTATTATTTTTTTTTTTTTTATGTTAAATTCTGCACAAGCTATGATAGACCTGCACTCTCATTCCACGGCATCCGATGGCTGCTATTCTCCCAGTGAACTGGTCAGGAAAGCCGTCAAAGCGGGGCTTTCCGCACTGGCCCTGACTGATCACGATAACTGTTCCGGGCTCATAGAAGCTCAGGAGGAGGCAGGGCGGCAGGGGCTTGCCTTCGTTCCCGGCGTGGAGCTGAATATTGCCTGGCCGACCGGGGAATTCCACCTGCTCGGCCTTGCCCTTAAGACGATTTCTCCCTCCCTCCGTGACGTGATAGCCTTCCTGGAAGAGGGGAGGATGCTGAGGAACGAGCAGATGGCGGAAAAGCTCCGGGAGAATGGGGTGGACATAACGATGGACGAACTCAGGGCGGCATTCGACACCAAAGAGCTGGGGCGGCCCCACTTTGCTGCCATGCTCGTGCAGAAAGGCTACGTCAAGACCCGGCAGCAGGCCTTTGACAAGTACTTTGCCAAGGGGCGGCCCTGCTTTGTGGACAAGGCGGGGGCGGAGCTTGCGGTGGCCGTGGCGGCGATAAAAGATTCGGGCGGCATCCCCGTGCATGCCCACCCCCTTTCGATGTTCATCTCCTGGGGCAAAATTCCCGACAAGCTTGCCGAAGTCAAGGCCACCGGGGTCATGGGGCTGGAAGCATGGCATCCCGGTGCGAGGGTGTCTGAGGCGGAGCGGCTTGAGGAGCTGGCCCGTTCCCTTGGCATGATAGCGACCGGGGGCAGTGACTTCCACGGCGAGAAGGTCCGTGCCGACCGCAGGCTCGGCTTCAGCTCGGGCGGGCTCAAGATAAAGGACTCCTTCTTCTACGAGCAGCTTCTGCCCCTCGTCAGACAGCTCCGGGGGAGCGAGGACTTGAGCTTCCGCCTCTAGACCGGCGTGTACAGCTTGATTTTGTCTTCTTTGCCCCGTATGCTCGCATCGTCCACGAATCGGACGGATTCCTTTGTGTCCGCTTCCAGCAGGGCACGGGTCGCCTCGGAAAGCAGGATGTCCGTGCCGTAGCTCTTGCAGAGGGACTCTATGCGGCTTGCCGTGTTCACGGTGTCGCCGATTATCGTGTATTCCATCCTGTCTTTTGCCCCTATCGTCCCGGCAAAGACCCTTCCCGTGTGCAGTCCAATGCCAAAGTGCAGCTCCTGCTTTCCTTCGGCTGTAAGCTCGCGGTTCAGGACGGCGAGGGCTTCCCGCATGTCCAGGGCGGCGAGGTATGCGTCCCGGGCGTGGCCGGGGCTTTCGACGGGTACCCCGAACATCGCCATAATCGCATCCCCAATGTATTTGTTTATGACCCCGCCCCGGCGTGCGATGCACTTTCCGAGCACGGTGAAATAGCGGTTGAGCAGGGAGACGACTTCTTCCGCCTCCATCTTCTCGCTCATCGCCGTGAAGCTCCGTATGTCGCAGAACATCACGGTGACGATCCGGCTTTCCCCGTGGAGGGAGGACGTGCCCTTCATCAGGTAGTCCCGCACGTTGGGGTCCACGACCTTGCCGAAGGTGTCCCGCATCCGCTCTTTTTCCGCAAGGGAGGCGGTCATGTCATTGAAGCTGTCCACGAGCGTCCCCATCTCATCGTTGGAAATGATGGACAGCCGCCCGCTGTAGTCGCCGGCCTTTATCCGCTCCGCCGCCTGGGTCAGGAGGGTCAGGGGCTTTACTATCTTCTTGGACAGCATGACCGTGACGGCGGCGGCAACGAGCACGAGGAAGGCTATGATGAAAAGCAGCCCCCGGTGTATTTCCATTCCATTGTTCACCAAGAGGGAAATCATTCCGTATATGGAATAGGCAAGCGGTATTGACGAGATGACGAAGCCCATGCTCAAAAGCATGCCGATTTTGGGGCGGAACCGGGCCTTGACCGACCAGACCTTGCCTTCGGGGAAGAAGACGGGGAGCAGCATCGTCTGGTTCAGCCGCTCAAGGACGAGGAAAACCATCGTGGATGCGGCGATTCCGATAAGCGGGTTCGCGATGCTGTTCACAATCAGGATGAAGCGTATGCTGATGCCGAGTTTCCTCCGTGCCAGGAGTGCGCAGACTATGACGGCCGTATAGTTCGCAAGCCAGCCGGCAAGAGTGGACAGGGCCATGAACATGGGCATGGATACCGCCCGCTTCCTGAGTTTTTCTTCCTTCCCTCCCTTCAGTGCATAGCAGATGCAGCTGGCTATGGGAATTACGTAAGGAACAATCCCTCCCCAATACCTGACGCTCGAACCGTTCAGGAACTCAACCCATTTGGCAGTAATGGCCTCGTCAAAGTTCGGACCGGGAACACAAGACAGTACTGCGGTGAGAATGAGATTTATCGTGGCCGTGAGCAGGGTGTAGAGAAGGCCGGTTTTTCTGAATGCGGAAAGCTTTTGCATTACAATATATTCTATATGCTAAGGGCATTCACTTTCAAGGCCACTGTGCTTTTATGCGGGGAAATCGGTTTCTATGGGGAGGGGAACCTTCATAAAAACGTATGGAGCGGGGCGGGGCCCCATAGCGAGCGTTTGATTGCGTCCATGGACATTGTGGGACTGTCTGCATTTGTTGAATATGCGTATGATACAAATGCAATCTCGGCGAGCGTATGGGGACACCCAGCGGGAATACGTTTTTATACTGTTAATCCGAACAGAGGCGGTAGCGGGGCCTCGCAGGAAATCAGATTCCCGGTCAGCGGATGGGGGAACTCCAGCAGTCGGGCGTGCAGCATTATCCTGCCCCCGTTCGCGGCAAAGCCCTGCTTTCCGCCGTAGATAGTGTCGCCCACGATGGGGAAGCCGGACAGGGACAGGTGCACGCGGATTTGGTGCGTCCGGCCCGTCGCAAGCTGGCAGTCGAGGTAGCACGTGTCCCCGTCCACCTGCACGAGCGTGAAGTCCGTGCGGGCGTGGAGTCCGCCTTTTTCCGGGGAAAGGGGGCCCATCCTGCATGCCTGGCTTTTGGGGCTGACCCGCCCGATGTAGTTGTCCACGCTGAATGAATACGGCAGGGAACGGCCTTTCAGGCGGCCCCCGTCGCTGCAGCTCGCCACCGCCCGGTAGACTTTCCGCACCTGCCGGCCCTCGAAGATATCGTGGACGGCCTTGTTCACCTGCCGGGTCTTGGTAAACAGCAGGGCCCCGCTCGTCTCCCTGTCCAGTCGGTGCATGATTCCCACATAGGGCGGGTTGCGCAGCGAGGGATTCTTTTTCCACAGGTAGTCTATGACCGCCCGGTGCATGCTGGCCCGGCCTTCTACGATGGTCTCCTCGCTCGGCAGGAATGCGGGCTTGTTGACGACGATGATGCAGTCATCTTCGAACAGCACGTCCTTTTCTTCCAGAACGAAGTCCAGGTCGCCGGGGTCTTTCTCATAGAAAAGCTTCTCCTCGTCAATGTCCGCCGTCACCCGGCTCCCCGCCCGCAGGACAAAGGCGGGCCGCGCACAAGGCCTGCCGTCCACGGAGACACAGCCCGCCACAATCAGGCGGCGGAGCTTGGAGTTGGAAAGCTTTGCGTCCGGCGGGAAAAGGGGCGGGACTTCCCGCCGCAGGAACACATCCAGACGTTCCCCGGCCGCTTCCCGCGGTACGGTCCAGCTCCGTTTCACGCTTACTTTATGACCTTGAGCGACTCGTGGTCTATCGTCAGGGCAACGACGATGAGGAAGATGATTCCCTTGACCAGCTGCTGGGTCGCGGAGACCGGGAAGACCATCGGAAGGCTCTTCTCCAGCACGCAGTAGGTCATCGTGCCGATGATGATGTTGGAGAAGCGCGCCCTCGCGCCGCCGGAAATCGGCATGCCGCCGAGAACCAGGGCAATCAGTATCTGGGTCTCCAGCTGGCGGCCCGCCGTTCCCGTGATGCTTCCGACGCGGACGACGTTGATGAATGAGGCGAATCCCGTAATCGCACCGGCAGTGACGTAGACCATGAACTTGGTGAAGTCCGGGCGGCAGCCGGAAAAGCGGGCCGCCGTCTCGCCCGCGCCGATTGCGCGGAGGTCGAATCCCACCCTCGTGTAGCGCCAGATACCGAACGCGACGACGAGGACAACCAGCATCAGAATCATCTTGAACCAGGTCTGGTCGAGCGCAAGGACTTCCACGCTCGCAGGGACAGGCCCCGCCGTCGTGATGTACTTGCAGAGGCCCCGGAAGAAGTACTGGGAACACATCGTGACGATGAAGGATGCTATCTTGAACTTCACATGGAAGAATCCGTTGAACGCCCCCATCGCCGCACCCGCCGCCACCGATGCGATGACCGCGAGCGGGATGTTGTACTGGGACACCCAGCAGAAGATAATCGAGGCAAGGCCGAGTATCGAACCCTGCGAGAAGTCCAGTCCTCCCACCGTCATGACGAAGAACACTCCGGTGGAGGCAATCATCAGGACAAAGACCTGGCTCAGCATGAGGCTCAGGTTCTTGGGCTGGACAATCTTGCCCCCGGTCAATATTGAAAAGAGCACGACGATGCCCACGAATCCCAGCAGGGGGCCGAAGCTTCTCAGCGTGCTTTTAAGCTGAAAACGATTTGCCAAAACTGTATTTGCCATACTATACTTCCCGTCCTTAAATCATCTTGGCGATGAGGTCTTTCTCGCTCAGAGACTCGCTCCGCGCGAACTCCCCGTTCACCTTGCCGTCCTTCATTATCAGGATGCGGTCGCTCATACCCAGAAGCTCGGGCAACTCCTCGGAAATCATGATGATTGCCTTGCCCTTCTTCTTCAGCTCCGTCATGAGGGCGTAAATGTCCGCCTTGACCTTGACGTCGATTCCTCGGGTGGGGCTGTCCAGAACGAGGATGTCCGAGTCCCTTCCTATCCAGCGGGCCAGGACGACCTTCTGCTTGTTGCCGCCGGAAAGCTCCGACACATACTGCTTGACCCCGGTCATCTTGGTGCTCATCTGCCGGGCGAACTTCTCCGCGAACTCACTCGTGTTCTTGTGCTGCAGGAAGCCATGCTTGGACAGCTTGTCCAGCGAGGGCAGGCAGACGTTCTCCATGATGCTGTCCGCGATGACAACGGACTCGTTGTCGCGGTCCTTGGAGGCATAGGCGATGCTGTGGGCGATGGCCCCGCGGATGTCGTCCACGCTGTAGCCGTCCGCCAGGGTGACGGACCCGGTCCTGTCATAGGAAGCCCCGAAGACGGCCTTGCCCAGCTCGTGCATGCCGCACTCGGAGAGGCCCCCGATGCCAAGAATCTCGCCCTTGTGCAGGTCCAGGTTGATGTTGTCTATGGCGTTGGGTACGCTGACGTTCTTGACGGACAGGACCACCTCCTCTCCGAAAGAGCCGTCCCAGTCAGTGCGGTAGTAGCGGTTCCCCAGCTCACGGCCGACCATCTCGCGCTTCAGGTCGTCCGCCGTCACTTCCTTGGAGACGACTGTCTTGACCAGCTCGCCGTCGCGGAGAATCGAGACCTGATCCGTGTGCTCCAGCACTTCGTCCAGGTCGTGGGAGATGAAGATGACGCAGCTGCCCTGGGAGCGCATCTTGTTCATCACCTTGAACAGCTCCTCGCGCCCGTCATGGCTCAGTGCGGTCGTCGTCTCGTCAACGACGAGAATCTTTGGGTTAAAGTAGGTGGACTTGACGATTTCGACCAGCTTGCGCTCCTCGAAGCTGTAGTGGTCTATCATCCTGTTCGCCTTGATAAAGCTGAAGCCGTAGGAGTCAAGGATGTTCTGCGCCTCGCGGTTCATCGCGGCGGAATTCCTGACGGGCCCCTTCATGAACTTGTCCTCTTCGCCCAGGAAGATGTTCTCGGCGACGGTAAGGCCGGGCAGGGTTCCGATTTCCTGCACGATAATCGCGATGGAATTCCTGTTCGCCTCTACCTGGCTCCTGACGTGCAGCTCCTTGTCCTCAAGGAAAAACTTGCCGCTCGTTATTGTATGTATGCCGCAGAGCATGGAGGAGAAGGTGGACTTTCCCGACCCGTTCTCTCCGATAAGCCCGTGTATCTCGCCCCGCTTGAATTCCAGGTTCACGCCCTTGACCGCGGCGATGAGGCCGAAGTGCTTCGTAATGTTCTCTGCCCGCAATAAAATGTCTGACATCGTTTTCCTCCCTTATTTTACGACCGAGCCTTTGACACCGCGGTTGGTAAGGGTGACAATCGCGAGGAGGACGGCTCCCGTGACGAAATCGTTTATCGTCGTGGGAACGTCGAGCGCGACGAGACCGTTGAAAATCATCGTGATGATGAACTCTCCCAGCACGATTGCGGTTACGGGGCAACCGTATTTCTTGAACGCGACCCCGAAGAAGGTGCCCATGAGGGGGCGGAAGTTCCTGTCCATCGAGGTCATTCCGGTGACGGCGAGCATACCCTTTCCGTAGCTGACGGTGAGGAGGGCCATGATGCCGACAAAGAGGTGCAGCAGGACGAAGCCGATGAACTTATATTTTTCGACGTTGATTCCCATGTTCTTGGCGACGGCCTCGTTGCTTCCTATGGCGTTGCAGTAGGTGCCGATCCGCGTGAAGCGGAGCAGGAAGACCATCAGAAGGAAGGCCGTGATTGCGACGATGAAATTCCAGGGGGCGTGGTTGAATGCGAGGATGCCCGCCTTGGTCAGCTTGCCGGGGAAGCCGGACTTGTCCAGGCCGACGACGTAGTTGGCGACGCTCTCAAGGATGAGCATGAGGCCGACCGTGACAATCATCGACGGGATGCGGAGCTTGGAATAGAAGAAGCCGTTGAAGCAGCCGATAAGCGCTCCGCAAAGAAGGCAGCCCGCTATGAGGCCGAAGTAGCCCATGGAGCGGGAGAGCAGGACGCCGACGAGCGAAGAAAGGACGATGTTCGCTCCGATGCTGAAGTCGAACAAGCCCATGACGACGATGAAATAGAAGCCGCAGCCACCGACAGCATACTGGATGCTGGTCTGCAGGTAGTCGCCCATCAGGTGGGCGGTTCCGAAGTTGGACGGGGAAAGAAGCTTGAACAAAGCCCAGAAAAAGACCGTCAGAATTAAAAGGACGCTGACACCGAAGAAACGTCCCTTCTTGAATTTCTCAAATGCTCCGCCCTGGGCCATGCCTATCGGGCTTGCGACATCTTTGGACATGTTGGTATTCCTACTAATATAAAATGATTACCGGTAAAATGATTGCCGCGCGGGTACAAGCGGAACTCGGCCCGCGCGGCAGAGCTTTTCAGGCAGCCGTATTACCTGCGGCTCTTGACATCTTCAATAGAAAGCTTGGCGGCGGTGGCGGCAAGGTCTTCCTCCGACAGCTTCGCCATATCCTGGAGCTCCTTCGCATTGTAGGGAAGGTCATCCACGAAGTACTGCGCGTATGCCGCGTAGTCTGCGGGGGACGCAACGTAGAGGTAGGGGAAGGGAACCTCATAGAAGCTGTCCGTCGGGACGCTGTAGTTGCCCTTTATCGCATTGTACACGAGCATGAAGGCAAAGAGCGGGTCGCAGTAGTGTCCGCCGGACTCGGCAGCCATGCCGCCGGAAGCGAGCTGCTCGTCCAGGTCGGCGAGGAAGTCGGTGGAGACGACGGCAATCTTGCCCTTGCGTCCCATTGACTCGATTGCGGCCAGGGCTCCGACGAGCGTGTCTCCGCCACCACCGGCGACGATGAGCGCGTCAACGTCCGGGTTGGCGTTTATGATGGCCTCAGCGGTCGCGCGGCCCGTGTCAGACGTGGTTCCGCCGTACTGGGGCTCGAGCAGGGTAACCTGCTTGTCGGAGTGCTGCTGGTTCCAGAACCTGACGCCGTTCTTGTAGCCTTCCCAGCGGAGCAGGAAGGTCGCGTCACCGGCTTCCCAGCCTTCCAGGGCAATCTTGCGGCAGCCCTTGTTGGCAAGAATCGTGACGAGCTGCTTTCCGTTCTCCACCTCGTCCTCATGGACGGCTCCGACGTAATAGGGGGAGTTCTGGGCGAGCTTGAACTCGTTGGGGTTTGTCTGCTCGCTGATGATGCGGAAGAACTGGGAGACGTAGACCTTGTTCTGCGTACAGGTGTTGATGACGGAAGTCATCTCTGCGGATGCCGAGTTACAGATGATGATTCCGTCGCATCCGGCGGCGCAGAGGGTCTCGGCGGAACCGGTGACCTGCTCGGAGATGTGCCCCTGATCGACATACATCACTTTGACACCGAGGGCCTTTGCGGCTGCGTCAAGTATGCGCTTACACTGGCTTCCGAGCGTGTCCGTGGAGCTCCAGATGGAGACTCCGATGAGGATATCCCCGTCTTTCTTGCTGCTCGTGGAAGAACTTGAGCTTCCCGAGGAGCCGGAGCTGGCTGATGAGCTTGAGCCAGATGACGATGATGAGCTGCCAGAAGAGTCCTTCTTGGAACAACCCGTGAACGACAGGCCGAGCACGGCCAGAGACAACAAGATTCCTAAAATCTTCTTCATAAATCCTCCAGTGTGAGGAATTGATATAAATCACATCAATTCGATAAATATAATTATCATTCAGGTTATCTTTTTTGTCAAACACATTTTTTTTATGCTTTGATATTTTAGTTGCGTTTAGTCTGCATATTTAGCTAAAAAAGATTCGCCGCTGGTTTCTCCCCGTATTTACTAGAAAGCGGATTTTCTATAATATAGAACAAAATCATTTTCTTGAGGTATATATATGGCAGATGAGGTAAGGGTTAGGTACGCCCCTTCCCCGACCGGGATGCAGCATATCGGCGGCGTGAGGACCGCCCTTTTCAACTATCTTTTCGCCCGCTCCAAGGGCGGCAAATTCATCCTGCGGCTTGAGGACACGGACAGGACGAGATTCGACGAGAAATATGTGAAGAACCTGTACGACACGATGTCATGGCTCGGCCTGGAATGGGACGAGGGCGGCGACAAAGGGGGCGACTACGGCCCCTACGTGCAGAGCGAGAGGTTCGAGCTGTACAAGAAGTACGCCGACGAACTGGTCGCAAAGGGCGAGGCCTACTACTGCTTCTGCGATGCGGAGCGGCTTGAGCGGATCCGCAAGATTCAGACCGAAAACAAGATGGCCCCCGGCTACGACCGCCACTGCCGCCTGCTCACCCCGGACGAGGTGAAGGAGAACCTGGCGAAGGGCCTTCCCTACGTCATCCGCCTCAAGGTCCCGCTTGAAGGCGAGACCAAGTTCCACGACCACCTGCTCGGCGACATCATCTGGAAGAACGAAGACATCTCGCCCGATCCCATCCTGCTCAAGTCAGACGGATTCCCAACCTACCACCTGGCGAATATCGTGGACGACCACCTGATGAAGGTCTCCCACGTCATGCGGGCGCAGGAGTGGATTCCTTCCACCCCGCTCCACGTGCAGATGTACCGCTCGTTCGGCTGGGAACACCCGGAGTTCTGCCACCTCCCAATGGTCAACGGCGCGGACGGCAAGAAGCTGTCCAAGCGGCACGGGTCTACAAGCCTGAACGAGTTCCGGGCGAGGGGCTACCTGCCCATGGCAATCGTCAACTACGTCGCCCTGCTCGGCTGCTCCTACGAGGACGGCAAGGACCTGTACACGCTGGACGAGCTTTCCAAGGGCTTCAAGCTGGAGCACTTGAACAAGGCCCCCGCCGTCTTCGACTACAAGAAGCTGGAATGGTACAACGGTCAGTACATCCGCATGCTTTCTGACGAAGAGTTGTACAAATGGACGCTTCCCTTCATCACGGGAACCGGCGACGGTGCGCTTGAGATTCCTGAAGGCAGCCCGCAGCCCGCGCCCAAGGTTGGGCCGGACTACTCGGGTGTCGCGCTCGGCGAGGACGGGGAGCCTTGCTGCACAGACAAGTCGATGGGCATGTCCTCCGCCGACGTCAAGGCGGCCCTGCTCAAGCTGATGCCGTTGATTAAGGAGCGGCTGCACTTCCTGACCGATGCCGCCGAGATGGTTCGCTTCCTCTTCACGGAACCTGCCGTTCCGCCCAAGGGCGACATCATCCCCAAGAAGCTCGACGAAGCCAAGACCAAGGAGGTCCTTGAGGCGGCGAAGGACTTCATCAGGAAGCTGCCGGAGCTGGACCAGGAGGCAGCAGACTCGCTTGCCCGCGAGACGGCGGACAAGCTGGGCGTAAAGCTCGGCGACTTCATGATGCCCATCCGCATGGCCGTCACCGGAAGCCGCGTCTCGCCGCCGCTCATCGGCTCCATCCTGATTCTGGGCGTGGACAAGTCCCTTGCCCGCGTGGACAGGACGCTCGCGGCCTTCTAGTCCGCCCCTCCATTACTCCATCTTGACGAACTGGATGTAGTCCAGGCTCATGCCGGGGCTGGCCGAGGAGACAGAGATAAGGTAGTCCTGCTCCTCGGTGATGTCGAAGTATATCGGGGCACGGGTGGTCAGCTCCCAGACTCCGAGGGGCGGGTCGCTCGGATAGGTGTCGTAGCTGTTCCCGCCGATGCTGACGCTGACCGCCGCATGGGCGGCATCGGAGGCTTTCTCGGACAAGAGACACTCGTAGCGGCCTGCGGGGAAGGTCACGCTGAACTCGGCCTTGGAGCCACGGGAGGAAAGCCGTGCCCCCCAGCCCGCGCTCGCCTCGGAGTCCGCGAAGAGGGAGAAATTCGTCAGCAGCATGTCCTCGAATTCCACCTTCACGCCCCTGCCGGAGAAGCTTATGACGGGCAGGACGGTGACGACGACGGGGCTGCCGTCGCTGTTCCGAGGCTTTTTCTCTTTCTTCTTCTTTTTGCCCGGATTTTCCTGCTCGTAGTAGGGCAGGTCAAAGTCCTGCTCCTCGGTCTCTATGACCTCCATCTTCTTCTGGGCATCATCGAGCTTGTCCTCCCAGACCTTGTCCTCGGTCCGCGTAGTCGCGCAGCCCGCAAGGGTACAGAGGGCAATCAGCGATGCCGCCAAAAGCCCCGCAAGGCGTTCCGTTCTGTTCATCTGACTCATTTCCTGAATTCCTTCGCTTTTCTCATGGCGTACATGATGACCTTGCCCGAAATGCGGGCAAAGCCGCTCCCTTCTTCCGCGTCCCTGTCCGCGACAAGGGGCATGGAACGGAGCTCGCTGTCACCGAGCCAGTAATGTATGGTTCCGTACTGCTCGCCGCATCTTACGCCGCCCAGTATCATGTCGGGAATGTCTGCCGTCACGTACACCGAGGAAGCCGCCGCGGTCGGGGAGTCCTGGTCCATAATCGGCACGGTGAAGGTTTCGTCCAAGGCGGGAACAAGGCGGACCGCGGTCTCCTTGCTGCCAAGGAGGGCGACCGTCCAGGCGTGCTCCTCGTCCGTATTCCTGTCGCCGTGGTAGTCCGCGAATGAGGAGAAGGCGTAGTTGAAGAGCTTCATGTTGTCCTCCACCCGGTACTTGTTCCCTTCCGCAGTCCCCTTTCCCGGGCCGCGCAGGGTGACGGCGAGGAAGCGGGTTCCGTTCTGCTCGGCGGTCACGCTGATGTTGTAGCCGCTCTCCTCGATAAAGCCCGTCTTGAGTCCATCACAGCCCTTCAGCTGTCCGAGCAGCTTGTTCGTGTTCTTCTGCGTGTAGGTCAGATTCCGTCCGGAAGCAAGTTCTGCCGCGCTCATGTTCCGCCTGAGCGGGTAACTCAGGGACTCCCGGGAATGGAATTCCCGCAGGGCGAAGGGGAAGCGCTTGATATATGCGAGGGCGAAGGAGGCGAATTCCCGCGCGGTCGTCACATTGTCCGCGCTGTAGCCCGAGGATTCGACAAAGTGGGTATGCGTCAGCCCGAGTTCCTGCACGGCGGCATTCATCCTGCTGACGAACGCTTCCATGCTGCCCGCGATGTAGTAGGCGCAGGCTATGGACGCGTCGTTACCGCTCGCTATGGCAAGGCCCAGGAGCAGCTCGCGCAGGGTGACGCGCTCGCCTTCGGCAAGACCCATCCGCGATGCGTCGGAAGGCAGGTTGACTGACCATGACTGGGGGGGGAGGGGGACCACGTCGTCAAGCGCGGCCTCCCCGTTCTGCACTGCCTGGAAGATGACGTACATCTCGACGATTTTGGTCAGGCTTGCCGGGGGGACAGGTTCGTCGGCGTTCTTCTCGTAGAGGATGCTGCCGCTCGCGGTGTCTATGATGATGGCAGAGCCTGCCCCCAGATCCAGGTCGGGCATCCCGCAGGGATACGGTAGGGGGGAAAGGTCCGTGGAAAGCCGCTCCGGGTAGCGCGCGTTCAGGCTTTCTTCCAGATACCGCTGCTGCGTCGCCGTCAGCGACGGCAGGGGCTGGACGGCAAGAATCTGCTTGGCTTCGCCGAAAAGGTATGCCCCCCATGCGGCAAGCAGGACAAGGAAAAGCAGTACGATGAGGAGGGGCAGGCAGCCCTGCTTCTTTTTGTCGCTCATGCCCGTGCGCCCCTGTTACGGATAAGGCTGTCCGCCAGCACCAGGGCGGTCATCGCCTCTATGACAGGGACAATCCTCGGGCAGAGGCAGACATCGTGCCGTCCTTCAATGAGGATGTCGCACTCATTGCCCGCCGTGTCCAGCGTCTCCTGCTTCATATATATAGAAGGAACCGGCTTGACCGCCGCCCGGAAGACAAGCTCGTCGCCATTGGAGATCCCTCCGAGGATGCCACCCGCATTGTTCGACTGGAAAGACGGCCCTTTGCGGATGGGGTCGTTGTTATCGCGCCCGGTGGAATCGGCGGCCTCGAAGCCCGAGCCGAACTCGATTCCCTTGACCGCCCCGATGCTGAGGATTGCATGGGCAAGAAGTGCGTCCAGCTTGTCAAAGACCGGCTCGCCCAGACCCGCCGGGAGTCCGGCCGTCCGGCACTCCACGATGCCGCCCGCCGAGTTCCCCTCCGCGCGGAGCTTCTCTATTGCCTCCTGCATCCTGGCGGCGGCCTCAAGAGAGCATGCCCTGAGGGGATTCTTCTCTATGACGGAAAGGTCCGTCTCGCCGCACTCAATGCCCGCGGCCTTCTTTGTATATGCAGTTATGCGGATTCCGTATTTCGCAAGCAGCATCTTGGCGACCGCTCCGGCTGCGACGCGGGCCGCGGTCTCACGTCCGCTCGCCCTGCCGCCGCCCCGGTAGTCGCGGATGCCGTATTTCTCATGGTATGTATAGTCGGCGTGTCCCGGGCGGAATTTGTCCTTGATGTTATTGTAGTCGCCCGACCGCTGGCTCGTGTTGCGTATCAGTATGGCGATGGCCGTCCCGGTCGTCCTGCCCTCGAAAACCCCGCTCAGGACCTCGGCGACATCGCCTTCCTTCCGCGTGGTGGCGGCCCCGCCCTGACCGGGCTTGCGCCTGTCCATCTCGGCCTGCAGAAAGCCCGCGTCCAGCTCCAGCCCCGCCGGGCATCCGTCGATGACGCAGCCCAGGGCCGCCCCGTGGCTTTCCCCGAATGTCGTTACCTTAAAAGCTTCTCCGAATGTGTTCCCTGCCATATCAGCTTGAGTGTAGCAGAATTACAGCCTTAGCTCAAGCAAGGCTAGTTCTTGGGAGGATATTTCTCCATCAGCTTGTCTATTCCGTTCTTCTTGAAGAGGTTGGCGTATCCCCTCGCGCTCATCCCCATGCTGTCCTGGATGTCGGGGTTTGCCCCGTTCGTCAGAAGGAGGTCCACAATCCGGTAGTCCCCGTTGCCGACCGCGAGGACGAGGATGGGCTGTCCGTCCGAGCTGACGACGGAAAGGTCGGCCCCCGCTTCTATGAGGTACTCGGTTATCTCGAAGTTCTTTCTCCACACCGCGTCCATGACCGGCGTGTAGCCCCTGTCATGGGAGACGGCGTTTATCTCGGCCCCGTTCTCAAGGAGCCACTTGACCTTGTCGAAGCAGTCGTTCCGTGCCGCGATGCAGAGCATGGGAACCCCTTCACCGTTGAGGGCGGAAGGAATCATGCCTGCGTTCAGGAAGAGCTCGCAGATGTCGGTCTTGTCCTTGGCAATGTAGTGGGCGAACATATCGCTCGTGAAGGGGATGCCCAGGGTCAGGAGCCTCTGCAGGGAGGAGAGCTGCCGTTCTTCCACCTCGAGGAGCTCATAGTTGTTCGTCACGTATTTGATCAGGCTGTTTATGTCATCGAAGCAACGGAAGAAGGTCTGCCCGTCCATCTGTATCTTCTCGTAGCGTTTCTCGTACTCGCCGCCCGTGTGGATGAAGGTCATCGTCTTTTCTCCGAGGAGCAGGCCCAGGAAGGATGCGTAGTCCGGGCTGGCCGCCATCTTGCAGGAGTCTATGACGATGCAGTGGGATGCCGACATGGCCTTGTGGACATCCTTGGTCAGGGATTCAATCCTGGAGTCCTGAGCCAAGAAGACCTCCACGTACTCGGCGTTCTTGGAGTCAAGGAAGTTCTCGACCAGGGAGAGGTTCTTGTCCAGCATGTCAGGGGCGACTATCATCCACTTCATATAAGTAATTATACCGCAAGGGAAGAAGTAAAACAAGAAGAAATGTCCTGTTTCTTTTCTGTTTCTCTCTGTACTGTACATTTTCCTTGTTTTTTGCTAGACTATGGCTTTAGTATGCCGTTAAATCCATCTATACATAAAGTCATGGTCATCGGGTCGGGACCGATCGTCATCGGTCAGGCCGCAGAATTTGACTATGCCGGAAGCCAGGCCTGCAAAGCCTTGAAGGAGCAGGGGCTTGAGGTTGTTCTTGTGAACTCCAACCCGGCCACCCTTATGACCGACCATTCCATGGCGGGACACATCTACATAGAGCCGCTTATCCCCGAGACGATAGAGCGGATAATCGAAAAAGAGAAACC
>CACYDQ010000043.1 GCA_902773215.1 uncultured Spirochaetaceae bacterium
CGCCGCGTTCAACACCCTTTTACCACAGGGGAAACTGGGGGTAATTACGTTCCATTCTCTGGAGGACAGAATCGTAAAGCGCTATTTTCGCAATCTTGCGAAAGCGTGCGTCTGTCCTCCGGAGCAGAGCGTTTGTTCGTGCGGCGGCTCGCCCTGCGCGGTCCTGCTCACTCACAAGGGGGTGGAACCGACGGCGGAGGAAGTCGCGACAAATTCCCCCTCCCGGAGCGCGAGGCTCCGCGTGGTACGGAAGCTCCGTGACGCGGGGAAAGAACGTCTTGCCGGGGTGGAGGCCGTATGAAGCTGAATTTTTCATGGATTTTTAAGACCGCTCTGGTCTGCCTTTTTGCCCTCTCCATTCCTGCCCTGCTGATTATTGACGGGATTCATGCCCGTAAGTACACGGATTTGGAAAGGCAGGTGGAGGAGCTTGAGAAGCGGCAGAAGCAATTAATAGAAGAAAACAAGAAGCTCATAACCGACATCAGCCTTCTGTCGTCGTCGGAGAGAATCGAGGATATAGCCCGCGACTCGCTCGGCATGCGGGAGGCGGAGAGCGATGAGATAGTCCGCGTGGAGATGTCAGGCAGTTCCGCCAAGAAGGCCGGTGACTGATATGGCCGGCACACTTCTTTCTCTTGATGAATTGTTGTCCGCCACGGGCGGCCGTCTCCTTTCTTCCGCCGCGGACTTTTCGTTCGGCTCCGTCGCGACGGACAGCCGCAGGGTCACGGCCGGCAGCCTTTTTGTCCCCCTCATCGGGGAGAAGCAGGACGGGCACAGCTACATTCCCCAAGCCTTGGAGAAGGGGGCCTCGGTCGTCCTTGTCTCCAAGCAGAGCTACGGCAGGAATCCGGGCTTTTTTGCGCCCTTCTTTACGGGGAAGCCTTCGGCGACCTTCATCGGCGTGGACAACACCCTTCATGCCCTGCAGGCTGCCGCCGCCCGCTACGTGGAGAAGTTCCCGTCTCTCATAAAGATAGGTATAACCGGCTCGAGCGGCAAGACGACGACCAAGGAGATTGCCCGTGCCCTCCTGTCACGGAAGTACAAGGTTATCGCCAACGAGGGCAACCTGAACAGCGAGACGGGCTTGCCCCTGTCGGTGTTCAACATCCGGGCCGGGCACGAGGTCGGCCTCTTTGAGATGGGAATGAACCGCAGGGACGAGATGAAGGAAATTTCCGCCGTCCTGAAGCCCCGCTACGCCGTCATAACCAACATCGGGACCGCCCACATCGGCATACTTGGCAGCCGCCAGGCGATTGCCGAGGAAAAGTCCCGCGTCTTTGACCATTTTGCAGCTTCTTCCGTCGCATTCATCCCCAAGGATGACGACTTCGCCGCTTTCCTCTCGGAGACGGCCGGAAAGAGGAGGGGCAGGACCTGCTTCTATGGGGAGGACTCCGTGGAGGGTGTCCGCTTTGTCAGAAACAGGGGGCTTTTGGGAACGGACTTCACGATAGACGGCAAGGCCGTTACCCTGAACCTGCCGGGAAGCTACAACTACCGGAATGCCCTCGCCGCGATATGTCTTGCCCGGGAGCTTGGTCTGTCTACGGATGATATAATAGAAGGATTTTCGTCGCTGCAGCCCCTCTTCGGCAGGTGCGAGCTTATCAGCGACGAGAGGAGCGGAATCCGCATCCTGCAGGACTGCTACAACGCCAATCCGGATTCCATGGAGAAGGCTGTTGACCTCGTGGCATCCGATGATTCCGGCTCCCACTTCCTGGTCCTGGGCGATATGTTGGAGTTGGGGGAGGCCTCTCGGGAGTCCCACCGCGCTGTCATATCGCAGGCTGCGGCTTCCGGGGCTTCGGTGATTCTGGTCGGCCAGGAGATGGCAGCCGCCCTGGAGGGCATGCGGGGGCAGGCCGGGACACAGGATATCCTGTGCTTCCCTGACAAGTCCGACGGGTCCATTCAGAAAATTGCGGACTGGCTCAAAGCCCGGATGTCCCGGGGGGATGCCGTCCTTATAAAGGGCTCTCGGGGCATGGCCCTTGAGCGGCTGACAAAGTGCCTGACGGAAGCTGTCGGAGGGGCGCATGAGTGAGTTCTCCTTCAAG
>CACYDQ010000044.1 GCA_902773215.1 uncultured Spirochaetaceae bacterium
AAGACAGACCTTGAATTTTTTTTAGAAACTGATAGAATAGTTAAGTATACTTACTTTTAACTAGACTAATTCAGTTTAGGAGGACACGTATGAAGAAGATAATGGCTTTGCTTGTTGCTCTCACGCTCACGAGCTTCGGTGCAGTTTTCGCGCAGAACTATGGCGGAACCGGCAGTGGTGGCGCAGAGTCCGCTGACAGCTATGCTGACAGGAGCACGCAGGACATCACCGTTGAGGACAAGTACGCAGACTTGCACCCGACCGCAAACACCGTCAAGCTGACGATGGAGTACACCCCCCTCACGGGCGAGGTTCACTTCTACTATGAGTGCCTTCAGGCCAGCTATGACCAGGGCGAGGCGATGAACACCGCGATGGGCGTGTTCCAGGACTTCGCCGCTGAGCACGGCTTCAAGCACTACTACTACAAGGCCAAAGACAAGTCCAAGTACTACAAGGACAAGGAGACCAAGCAGAGGATGGCGAGGTACAGCTCCTACGTCTACTTCACGAAGTAAAGTGGCTTTACTGAAGTAAGCGCAGGTTCGGTATAAATCAAGCCCGCAAGCTTGCGGGCCGTGTGGACGTTGCCAGTAATGGTCATAAACTGAAAACACTACTTCAAGAAGGCAGGACGTTTGTTCCTGCCTTTTTTTGAGCCCTTTCCGCTATTTGCTGAAATTGACATAGGAACTATACTGCGCCATCCGCTGATTATTCTCTTTATCCTTATAATACTTGACTTTATCCTTTGCTTTATAGCTATAGTGCTTGAAATTCAGCTCCTTGGACACGTCCTGAAAGACGGCCAGGGCCGTATTCATGGCTTCTCCCTGATCATAACTGCCCGCAAGGCATGTATAGAAGAAGCGGACATCCCCGGTCATCGGCGTGAACTCAAGGGAAAGGGTCACGTTCTTGGCCTTCGGATGTTCCTCAGCATATTTATCCTCGATGTCATAGACAAAGGTCGTCGTATCGGCATAGCTGTCGGCGGCCTCAGCCCCGCCCCCGGACGCCTGCTCAAACTGGCTCTGCGCAGAAACCATGCCTATCCCGGCAAACAGCAGGGACACGGCAAGAATCAATATCTTCTTCATATCGTCCTCCATAAAAACACGTTTTGCAATCGTATGCTACCAGTCGTCCGAGCCTGCGGTGAAGCTGCCTTTGGCCACGGCCTCAATTCCTTTCGTGAAGCGGGTCAGATGGTCATGGTACACGTCGGATCCCAGCCTGCGGAACTCCTCCAGCGCGCCGAAGGTCCTCTGCCCGCCGTAGGTCGTCTTGTCCGTGGAGACCATCGCGACCTTGCCCTTGGTCTTGCCTGTCGGCTCGTCCCAGAGCAGGGCGACATCCTGCGTGGACCACCTCATGCGCCCTTCCTTGAACTCAAGGACGACCTTGAACTGAAGGGTTCCTATCCCGGTCATGCCCTTCTTGTACTCGTTGCTGAACTCAATGACGGCGGCGACGGTGTTCTTGCCCTGCCCCTTGGAGACCTTGGACAGCTTTGCCTCGGAATTGACGTAGCTGTCGAGAATGAACTCTATCGACTCAACGAAAACGTCAAAGGTCGAGCGGTTCGTGGTGATGACGTTCTCCACTTCCTCAAGCGGGTAGTCCCGCATTATGTTCTCCGCGTTGTACGATGCGGCATGAGCCGCGCCAAAGGCAAACGCGCACAGCGCAAGGAACGATGACAGTCTCTTAATCATGGAAACCTCCTTAAGCAGGGGCGGACGCAACGTTCAATTACCCCCCCCTTATATAGATTACCTAATTGTAACACAGCACATCAAGGAAGTCCATAAAATTCTTCAGGCCGCCCCCGGGCGGGCGGGCTTACGAAGTAGCCTGCAGCTCCGCGTCCTTCTCCAGCAGACCCTGCTCCTCAAGCAGCTGATTCAGGTAGTCGCTGTCCGTGGACGCACGGCGCAGGTCGTCCACCCGCCCCTCGCTGAACATCCGGCTCATCAGCGTCTGAATACAGAATCGCTCTTCATTTCTGCCTTCATTTCTGCCGTCATTCCAGCCTTCATTTCTGCCGTTCTTTATCATCTTTGCCAATACATTGTACATGCTTGAACCTCCATCCCTGTTCTTATCCTCACGCGCAACGTTCTGCGCTTCCTCAAACTCCCTGTTCCCGGACAACACCCTCATCAGCTAAAGCACCTCGTGCACATGGCGTATCATCTCACGGGACGGCTCGTAGTCCTTGTTCGCCCGCATCTGCACGAAGTAGTCCGCCACTATGCGGAAGTCGCTCCTGAACTTGGCGACTGTCTCCGGGGAAAGCCACGCTATCTCGAAGACGTTCACCTTGTAGTCGCTGACGTAAGGCTCAAGCTCCGGCGGAACGATCAGCCGCTCCAGCAGCGAGCGCGGTTTCTTCCAGTGCCGCATCCCGAAGTAAAGGACAAGCGTCACCACTGGGTAGCGCGGCGGCCGTCCTTTCGGCTTCCTGCCACCGTCCTTCTTCTTTTTGCCCTTGTCCGCGAGCAGCTGCGCCCGGTAGCCCGCGCCGTCATAGCTTACGACCCGCAGGGGAATGTCCGCGTCGACGGCGGTCTGGTTCTCAAGCCCGTAGAGGCAGATGCGGATATTCCCGTCCTGCCAGTACTTTGCGATGTCCCGCTCCTGCTCGTGAAGGCCGTCGTCCGCCTTGTACTGAGACAGGCGGGAGGTCTCCGACAGGGCATCCTCCCGCACGAGTCTCTTCCCGTCAAACAGGAGGACGTTCACGATGTCCGCGAAAACGTCGTCGTACTCCTCCAGCCTTTTCTCCGCTATGTCCCGCTCAGCCATATACTACCACCCGGCAGGACCTTTGGCAAGGATGGCGCACGGCGGGCACAGGAGTTCCGTGTTCTTTCATAGTGCTCATACAGATACTATCTGTCCGTCGTATGCAAAAATCGAAACTTCGCAGGCAGAAAAACGGTATTTTTTCCCGCATCATGAGAAACGTCCGTTGAGCTCCCCTTGATACGGCCGTTTACCCCTTCCCGAAACGTCCGTTTAGGGGACCCCTAAACGCCCGTTTAGCCCACCCCTAAAAGAGGAGGAATGCAAAACCCGTTACCCGGAAAAGGGCAGCCGAGCTTGTCGTAAGACATGCAGGACATGGCCCCGTGGGTCCGAAACGCCCCCTAGCACAAAAAGATGTTTTCTGCTATAGTATTGTCCTAGTATGAGAACTGAAACCGGCAGACATATCTTGGTCCTCAAGCGTGTTGCGGGGGTTTCGTTTTTTTTCGTCTGAATTCACGGGCGAGTCCTTTTAAAGGGCCCGCCTTTTTTTTCGTTCAAGCTGTCCGCGCTTCCGCAGCGACAGCTTAACGTTGCTATACAAGGACGCTTCCGCGCCTTGTAAACCAGCTTCGGACGGACAGCCTTGCGGCCGCCGTCCAAGCCATTGGGGGAGTTTATGAAAAGAGAAGACATCAACAAGGTGCTTATCATCGGGTCGGGACCCATCGTCATCGGGCAGGCATGCGAGTTCGACTATTCGGGGACGCAGGCGTGCAAGGCCCTTCGCGAGCAGGGCTACAAAATCGTGCTGGTCAACTCCAACCCGGCGACGATCATGACCGACCCGGTCATGGCCGACGCGACATACATCGAGCCGCTGAACGTGGAGCGGCTTTCCCAGATAATCGAGAAAGAGCGGCCCGATGCCCTGCTCCCCAACCTGGGCGGGCAGACCGGCCTGAACATGGCGATGGAGCTGAACAAGGCGGGCGTGCTGGACAAGTACGGGGTCAAGGTCATCGGCGTGAACCTGGATGCGATCGAGCGGGGCGAGGACCGCGAGGTCTTCAAGGAGACGATGAAGGGCCTCGGAATCGACACGCCCCGGAGCGGCATCTGCCACTCGGTCGAGGGCGCGGAGAAGATTGCCGAGGAAATCGGCTTCCCCCTCGTCGTCCGCCCCGCCTACACGATGGGAGGCCAGGGCGGCGGTTTCTGCTACAACGTGGAGGAGCTCCGCACGATCGTCGCCAACGGGCTTGACCTGTCGATGACCCGCCAGTGCCTCATCGAGGAGAGCATCCTGGGCTGGGAGGAGCTTGAGGTGGAGGTTGTCCGCGACGCGAAGAACCAGATGATAGCGATCTGCTTCATCGAGAACATCGATGCGGTCGGCGTGCATACGGGAGACTCCTTCTGCTCCGCCCCCTTCCTGACGATAGACAAGGCGCTTGAGGACAAGCTCAGGACGATGGCATTCAAGATTGTCGAGTCCATCGGGGTCATCGGCGGCACGAACGTCCAGTTCGCCCACAACCCCAAGACGGGCCGCGTCGTCATCATCGAGATTAACCCCCGCACGAGCCGCTCTTCCGCGCTCGCCTCCAAGGCGACGGGCTTCCCCATCGCTCTGATTTCCGCCAAGCTCGCCTCCGGCATGACGCTCGACGAGATCCCCTACTGGCGCGACGGCACGCTCGACAAATACACCCCGGGCGGGGCTCCCGACGGGGACTACGTCGTGCTCAAGTTCGCCCGCTGGGCATTCGAGAAATTCCGCGGCGTGGAGGACAGCCTTGGCACGTCGATGAAGGCGGTCGGCGAGGTGATGTCGATCGGCAAGACCTTCAAGGAGACCTTCCAGAAGGCGATACGCGGGCTGGAGAACGGGCGGAGCGGCCTGGGCTTTGCGAAGGACTTCAACCGCAAGTCCGCCGATGAGCTCTGCGAGATGCTCAGGACGGCTTCGAGCGAGCGCTACTTCCAGCTCTACGAGGCTATCCGCAAGGGAGTCCCGCTCGACAAGCTCTATGAGATTACCTACGTCAAGCCCTACTTCCTTGAGCAGATGAAGGAGCTGGTGGCCCTGGAAGAGGAGATGCTGCGGAACCCGGGCCGCGTCCCCGCCGACGAGCTTTTGATCAAGGCGAAGAAGGACGGCTTCTCCGACAAGTACCTGTCCAAAATCCTCAAGGTGAGCGAGAAGGCCATCCGCGACAGGCGGCGCGAGCTCGGCGTGAAGGA
>CACYDQ010000045.1 GCA_902773215.1 uncultured Spirochaetaceae bacterium
GATGATAAAGAAAGCCGACCGCATCCTGCTGCTTTTGGACGCGAAGGAGATGACCTCGGAGGACGAGGAGCTTATCATCCAGATGCGGCCCTACTGGAACAAACTGATTGCGGCGGTCAACAAGACCGAAGGACGGCGGAACGAGGCGCTCGCCTACGAATATGCCAGATTCGGATTCAAGGAGCTGCTGCTGATTTCCGCAAGCCACGGAGACGGGCTCAGGGAACTTTCCCGCGAGATGGTTGCGGGGCTGGACTTTTCCCGGGTGACGGACGCACAGGTACAGGCCGGGCAGGAGGAGCGTCCCATCCGCATCGCGATACTCGGCAAGCCGAACACGGGCAAATCGACCCTGAGCAACGCGCTGACCCACACCGAGGCTTCTATAGTCAGCGACTATGCGGGCACGACCCGCGACGTGGTGGAGGGGAGCTTCCGCTACAACGGCAGGGACATAGAGATACTTGACACGGCGGGAATCCGGCGCAAGAGCAAGGTTGAGGAGAACATCGAGTACTACTCGGTCAACCGTGCCATAAAGACGCTGGACGAGTGCGACATCGCCTTCATCATGCTGGACGCGACCGAGGGGCTTTCCGAGCAGGACAAGAAAATCACCCAGCTCGCCTACCAGCGGGGCCGGGGGGTCATCTTCGCGCTGAACAAATGGGATTTGGTGGAGGACAAGAGCAACAAGGCCAGGCGGGGCGTTGAGGAATACTTCCGCGACATGTTCGGGCAGATGAACTGGGCACCAATCGTGGAGCTGAGCGCGAAGAACGCCGACGGCATAAAGAGGCTCATGGACACCGCGCTCGTCCTGTACGGGCAGCTGACACGAAAGGTGGACACTGCGGTGCTGAACAACGCGCTCCGGGACTGGATTGCCAAGTACCCGCCGCCCGCGACAAAGGCGATTCACTTCAAGATTCGCTACATGACGCAGACCGGGACAAACCCCGCGAGCTTCCTGATTTTTGCGACGAGGCCGGACAACGTGCCCGAAAGCTATGTCTCCTACCTGAAGAACAGGATACGCGAGGATTTGGGATTCGACCAGATTCCCGTCCTGCTGGAGATGAAAGCCAGCCGGCAGAAGTGGGAGCAGCGCGTGGAGAGCAATGGGAAGATACCTGATTAGCGACGTGGAGCGGATGACAGGACTGAAGCGTCACGTCCTGCGCCGCTGGGAAGAGAGGCTGCCTTTCTTCTCGCCCGACAAGGACTACCAGGGCCGGAGGTATTACGGCGAGCGGGACATGGAAACCATAGCCCGGATGAAGCATCTGATATACGGGACGGGGCTTTCGGAGGAAGAAGCCGCGAAGGCTATTCTCTCCGATGCAGCCGCACGGAAATCCAACGCGGACACGCTTGCAGAACTCAGGGAAATACGGGAGCAGCTCGGAAGCCTGTACCTCTCGCTCAATTCGCTGAAAAAGAACAATGGGAAAGGAACTGATGGACAAGATGAAGAACGATAATGCCGGTGACGGCCTGGAACTCAAGTGGTGGGAAAAGAAAAAGGGAATAACCCTGGAATATAAAAAGAAGAAAATACAGGGCAAGCAGGACCGCAAGGCACGGCGCGAGCAGGAACGGCTGGCACGGGAACGCGGGGAGCTGCCGGACGAAGAGACGGAGGAAGGACCGCACAAGGGGAAAAGCCGTCCAAACAAGAGGCGCAGGGATTCCGAGCGCAGGAATGCAGAACGCGGGAATTACCAGGAGAAGGCTTTCCTCGCGAGCGACCGTGGAAACCTCTTCTCCGTCTCCACACTGGACGATGATGCGAAGAAGGCCATCGCGGACTTCGAGAAAATCGTGAGCTCAGTATACCCCCTCACGTCCAAGCAGAGGGCTTTGCTGCCCGCCCAGATCCGCTCTCTCAGCCACGAACTCACAGACGAGAGGGAGGACAGGCGGATGGGCTACATGAACGAGACGACGGCCCTGAGCGCGTACATACACTACTACCTCTGGTGGAACATCGTCCGCCTGTCCCGCGTGTTCTCCAATCTTCCCGGAAGCTACTTCAATCTTAAGGACGGCTCGGTCTGCCTGGACATAGGGTCCGGCCCGCTGACCGTACCGATTGCCCTCTTCCTGTCCCGGCCGGAGCTGCGAGGCAAGAAGATTACGTTCTACTGCATGGATTTGTCCGCACAGGCACTGCAGGCAGGGGAAAACATTTTCCTCGCGGTCGCCGCATACCTCAAATGCGAGGCATGGAAAATCGTCCGCGTCTGCTCCTCCGTCGGGGGCAGCCCGCAAATCAAGGACAAGGCCGACTTCGTGTTCAGCGCGAACCTCTTCAACGAGCTGATGCAGGCACAGGAAAGCGACCGCGGGCAGCCGCCGGACTTCCTTGCAAAAAAATATACGGCCGAAATACTCAAGTATATAGAAAAAAAGAATGATGATGCCCGCGTCTTCATCAGCGAGCCGGGAGTCCCGTCCTGCGGCCGCCTGATAAGCTGCCTTCGCGCCTCTTTCATCAAGAGGAACTTCTACCCCGTCGCCCCCTGCCCCCATTACGGAGCCTGTCCCATGGAAGGCAAGAGAGGCGGCAAGTGGTGCAACTTCTCGTTCTCAACAGAGGACGCACCGGAAAGCCTCCGCCGGTTCTCGCGGAGCATCTACATTCCTAAAGAACGCGCAGTCCTTTCTTTCCTCGCCCTCGAGAAAATCTGGAAGGGGAATGAGGAAGAATCCGCGCAGGAGAAAGGCTCTGCGGACACGGACAGGAAGCTTGCGTTCCGCGTGACGAGCGACCCCATCCGCCTTCCCGGCAGCAGGACGGGTTACTACGCCTGTTCCCGGCACGGTTTGCTGCTGGCCGTCACGGACAACGAGCTGCGTTCAGGAGACCTGCTGGAGCTGGAGACAGACAGGATTCCAGAGAAGCGGGACGAGAAGTCCGGTGCGCTCAAATTTCAGGTGACACCGGTAAAAAATGATGTTATAATAGAACACGACTGAATTCGTTTGCCGAGGAGCGTCCGCACATGCTTAAAAAGAAAGTCTTTCTCACGGTTCTGGCAGGAGCCATGCTGATGGCCCTCGCCGTTTCCTGCAACGGCGGCGGAGAGGCCGACTCCGAAGGCGATACATATACCCCCGGGGGGGGGGGGGGGGGCAAAAACCCCCCAAACCC
>CACYDQ010000046.1 GCA_902773215.1 uncultured Spirochaetaceae bacterium
GCTGCCGTCGCCTGGTTCGTTGACGGGTACAGGAAGTACGGCTGCTGGCATGACAAGGACGACAAGGAGGAGGAATGAGGAATGAGCAGGTTCGTAATGCTTTGCGTTCTGTCGCTCTTGCTGTGCTGGTGCTGTCCTGCTCAGGATGCGCAAGCGCACGGCTACAGGGAGACGATGCAGGGATTGTCGCAGCAAATTCACGGGCAGCTGGAAGACTTGAGGCGACAGTCCGAGACCTTGACGACACAATTGGCGATAGCCGAGAACGACTTGCGATTGTCGCAAGGGCAGGTGAGCGAATTAAAGACGGAGTTGACAGACTTGAATACCTGTTTGGAGAATACGAACAGGAAGTTGGCCGCCTACTCGACGAAATTGACCGAATACGAGCAGAAGCTGAAAGCGAGGGCGCGTCTGATACGGGCGGGGGTTATGCTGATAATCCTCTTCGTGCTGGTGCGGGTGGCACTCGCCCTCCTTAAGCTCAAGTTCGGAATCAAGATACCCTACTGGATAAACCTAATCCTATAGAAGGAGGATTGCATGGACGGCAATAACGGAAAGCTCGTCCTCCGCTCCCTCCCCGCGTCCGTCGAGACCAGGGAGAAGGAGGGCGGCGGGAAGTGCATAGCGGGGGTAATTCCCTATGACAAGAACTCGGAGGACCTCGGGGGCTTCTTCGAGGTAATCAGGAACGGCGCGTTCGACCGCTCGCTCAAGCAGGGCGACGTTCGCTGCCTGTGGGGGCACAACACCCAGTACGTGCTCGGACGTTCCGGCGCGAAGACGCTGACGCTCGAGAGCCGTGACGACGGGCTTCACTTCGAGTGCAGCCTGCCGGATGCGGGCTGGGCGAGCGACCTCTACGGGAGCGTCAAGCGCGGCGACGTTCCGGGCGTGAGCTTCGGCTTCTACGTTGTCCGCGACGCCTGGAAGCGGACGAGGGGCGAGCCTGCCCTGCGCGAGCTGCTTGACGTTGACCTCCTTGAGGTCAGCGTCGGCGTGGCGTTCCCCGCATACCCGGATGCCTCAGCCGGGACCCGCGCCCTGTTCGAGGGCAAGGGAATCAGCCTGGGAGGGCTTGAGGACGTGCTTAAAAAGCAAAGTGACTGTATTGGCGAGGAGGACGTGCGCACCATCCGTGGCGTGATAGCGTCGCTCGAAAAACTGATACCCGCGCCCAAACAGGAGCCGGATGCCCTTGCCGCCTTCGACAGCAGGCGGCGCGAGCTGGACATACTGGACGCGGAGGAAAAAGGAGAAAACGACTATGGATTTTGACAAGCTTTCCCTCCGGGAGAAGATTGACACCCGCGAGAACATCATCAAGCAGATGCGCTCCCTGAACGACGGCTGCAAGGACGAGAAGGGCGAGGTCCGCTCGTTCACCGCCGAGGAGGAGGGCAAGTACAAGGGCATGTCCGAGGACGTGCGCAAGCTCACCGGCCTCATCGCAAAGGAAAAGCGCGAGCTTGAGATGAAGGGCTTCACCGACACCCTGCCCGTGCCGGAGCCGGAGGCGAGGAAGCAGGACGGCAGGATGGCCGCCTTCCGCGACTACCTCCGCGCCGGTGTCGCGGGAATGTCCGCAGAGGCACGTGCCGCCCTGGTCGTGGACGGGGACGGAGCTTCCGCCGCTGCCCTTGCCCCGCAGGAGCTGGTGAACCAGATCCTGACCCCTGCCCGCAGCGACCTTTCCCTGCTTTCCAAGGTCTACACCGTCCACCTCTCCAAGGCTGCCGGAATCGGAGTTCCCTACGAGGCCGCCGATGCGGACGATGCCGCGTGGACGACCGAGGTTCCCCCCAGCATCACCGACGAGTCCTCCCTGGCCTACGCCAAGCGCGAGCTGGGAGCGCACGCCCTGGTCAAGCTGGTCACCATTTCCGACAAGGCGCTCAAGACGAACGCCTTCAACCTCGAGTCCATCATCGGCGACAAGATCCGCTACAAGATGCAGGCCGCCCTCGAGAACGGAATCATCAACGGTTCCGGCGAGGGTCAGCCGCTCGGCCTCTTCACGGCATCCGCAAACGGAATCCCCGCGTCCGCCGACTTCGAGGCGGCGAGCGCGACGGCCCTTGCAGCCGACGACATCATTAAGGTCAAGCGGTCGCTCAAGTCCGCGTACCGCTCCAGGGCAAGCTGGCTCTTCCACCCGGACACGGTGACCAAGCTCCTGCTCCTGAAGGA
>CACYDQ010000047.1 GCA_902773215.1 uncultured Spirochaetaceae bacterium
AGGCAGTGGCGGCACGGGGAGAAGGCGCTCAGCGTCGAGTTCCCCGGCGGCGTGATAGACGCGGGCGAGGACCCGGAGACGGGGGCCCGGCGGGAACTGCGTGAGGAGACCGGGGCGGAGGCAGGGAAGCTCACCTACCTGGGAAAGATGAACCCCAATCCCGCGCTCTTTTCCAACCACACGCACTTTTACTGCGCCGAGGATTTGCGGATGACCGGCGAGCAGGAACTGGACAGCGACGAGTTCGTCAACTACATGAAGATTCCCAAGAAAGAAGTCTTTGCCAGGATGGGCAGCCCGGAGTACCCGCACGCGCTGATGGCCGCCGCATTGTGCCTCTATCGGGAAAAATTCGGGGAGTAGGCGGGAAAACAGGCAGGATGCGGCGGCTATCCCCGGCGGATCCGCCAGACGGCCTTGAGGGCCTCCATGAAGATTCCCTTGCTCATCTTGGACTCGCCGAACTTCCTGTCGGGAAAGTTTATCGGTATCTCCTTGATGGAGCAGCCCGCCTTGTAGGCCTTGTACTTCATCTCTATCTGGAAGGAGTAGCCCTTGGAGATTATCGTGTCGAGGCCGATTTTGTCCAGCGCGGCCTTGCGCCACATGTTGAACCCCCCGGTCAGGTCTTTGACGGGGCAGCCGAGGACCATCCGGGAGTAGAGGGAGCCGCCCTTGGAGATGAGGTTCCTCGTGAAGGTCCAGCCCTCCACGCTGCCGCCTTTGACGTTCCGGGAGCCGATGGCGACGTCGTTCGACTGTATGGCATCCCACATGGCGGGGAGGTACTCGGGCTTGTGGGAGAAATCCGCGTCCATCTCGCAGAGCACATCGTAGCCGTTGTCCATGCCCCAGCGGAATCCCGTGATGTAGGCATCCGCGAGCCCGGACTTCTGTGTCCGCTCCAAGATGCTCAGGCGGCCTGCGTACTGGCCCTGGATGTCCTTGACGGCCTTGCCCGTCCCGTCCGGAGACCCGTCGTCCACGACGAGGATTCCCGCGTCCGCCGGTATGACGGCGAAGACCTCGGGGATAAGCCGGGTTATGTTCTCGACCTCATTGTAGGTAGGTATTATCACGAGCAGTTTCATTTTCTGTAATCCTTTATTTGCCGTATCAGCATGTTGATGGTCACCTCAAGCGAGGGATCCATCTTGAGCTGGTCGGAGATTTTCTCATAGCTGTGCATCATCGTCGTGTGGTCGCGCCCGCCAAATTCCTCCCCGAGCTCCGGGTAGGAGTAGTCGAGCAGGGTCCGGCCAATGTAAATCGCAATCTGCCGGGGAAACGTGACCTTGCTGTTCCGCTTCTTGCCCTTGATGTCCGACAGGGAGATGTTGTAGTGCTCGGCGACGACCCGCTGCACGGTGTCCATCGAAATGGACTCCATGGAGGCCTCGACGAAGTTGTCCCGCAAGAGGCTCTGGGCCTTGGTCACGTCCGGCACCTGCCCCGTCAGCTCCGCGTAGCCGACGACCTTCTTCAGGCAGCCTTCCAGATCGCGGACGTTGGACTGCACGTTCTTGGCTATGTAGTTCACAACGTCCTCCGGGAGGCGTTTTCCCATGAGCTCGAGCTTCTTCTGCAGAATAGCGCAACGGGTTTCGAACTGCGGGGGAGCCATATCTATAGCCTGCCCGCTCCCGATGCGGCTCCTGAGCCGCTCCTCCAGCCCCTTGAGCTCGTTGAGCGGCCGGTCGCAGGTGAAAATCATCTGGGCGTTGTGGCTCTTGAGCCCGTCGAAGGTGTTGAATATCGCCTCCTGCAGGGCGGGCTTTCCGATGAGAAAGTGGATGTCATCCAGCAGGAACACGTCGTAGCTGCGGTATTTCTTGGTGAACTTGTCGGAGGCGTTGCCCTTGATGGCGACGCTGAACTCGTTCATGAAGTTCTCCGTCGTCGTATAGCATATCTTGAGCGGCTCCGGATTGTTCTTCCAGATGTAGTTCCCGACGGACTGCATCAGGTGGGTCTTGCCCAGCCCGCTCCCGCCGTAGAGGAGGAGGGGGTTGAAGAGCTTGGCCTGCCCGGGGTTCTTGGCGATGGCGAGGCAGGATGAGTAGGCGTAATCGTTGTTGTCGCCCTTGACAAAGCTGTCGAACGTGAAGTCCTCGCTGAGCAGGGGATGCTTCCCGCGCCCGCCGGCCTGCCCGTCATCCGTGCCGATTGTGGCGGCGCGGTCTGAGTTGTAGTCCGTCCTGGCCTGTGCCAGGATGTCTTCCGGCGTAGCGTGGGCAGGGCTGGCTGCCATGGGGGCGGGGGATTCCGTGGGGCGGGTACTTGGTGACGGCTGTACGGGCTGTGACGATTGCGGAGGGGAAGGCTGCGCCGTTTGCGCGGAGACCGGCTTGTTCGTCTCCACGTGGACAAGCGTGAGCTCCTGCCCCGTCAGATTCTTGAGCGTCTCCTGCACCTTGGAGACATATCCCTTTGAGACCTGCTGGGCCCAGAAGAAGGCCGAGGGAACGTTGACGGTTATCTCGTTGCCCGAGTCCCCCACGTA
>CACYDQ010000048.1 GCA_902773215.1 uncultured Spirochaetaceae bacterium
GACGGTCACGCGGGATTCCAGGTGGGTCGCCTCCTCAAGCTCGTGGGCGACGCGGTAGGCGATGGAGTAGGGCATGGCAAGCCGTGCTTTCTTGAACTCTTTCTTGGTCAGAAGCGCCTCGTCCTTGGATTTCGCGCCCTCGGCGACCACGATGATGGAGAAGTTCTTGCCCGCATCGCGTCGTTCCATCGCTTTCTGTGCCACTGAGTTTATGTCGTAGGGAATCTCGGGGATAAGGATGACGTCCCCGCCTCCCGCTATGCCGGAGTAGAGGCCGAGCCAGCCGGCCTTGTGTCCCATCACCTCTATGACCATGATGCGGCTGTGGCTGTGGGCGGTCGTGTGGATGCGGTCAATCGCGTCGGTCGCCACGTCAAGCGCGGTGTGGAAGCCGAAAGTCATGTCCGTCTTCTCTATGTCGTTGTCTATTGTCTTGGGGAGACCGATGACGTTGAGCCCCTCCTTGGCGAGCAGGCTCGCGGTCGTGTTGGTCCCGTTGCCGCCTATGCAGACAAGCGCGTCCAGGCCCCATTTCTTGTAGTTTTCTTTTATTGCCTCCACGGGGAGC
Organism: uncultured Spirochaetaceae bacterium; assembly: GCA_902773215.1. Lineage (GTDB taxonomy): Bacteria > Spirochaetota > Spirochaetia > Treponematales > Treponemataceae > Treponema_D. The sequence goes on from CACYDQ010000048.1 coordinate 569, forward strand.
AGGCCTGTCGCGGGGTCGGGAAGCGGATTCTTGAATGGCTTGTCGCGGGCGGTCCCGAGTATCGTGCCTCCTACTGTCAGGAGGCCGACGAGGTCATCGGATTTTATGGGAAACATGTCGCCTTGTACCAGGCCACGGTAGCCGTTCCTTATTCCTATGGCGTTCATGCCGTACTGTATCTTGGCGGTGCGGCATACGGAGCGTATCGCGGCGTTCAGCCCCGGTGCATCGCCACCGCTGGTCAGTATGCCGAATGTTTTGACTTTCGAATTTGCCATATTTTTATTATAGCAGAGAAAGAGCCGTTTTGAAAAGGGGAGGGGAGCCCCCTGTTAATTTAGTGTTATCGAATCCTGTTATAACACTGGATATATTGTAAAAAACACTGTTTGGGATTATTCTGAAGCTATGAGAAGCAAGATACTTGTGATTGAGGATGTGAAGGAGATGTCCGACCTGGTCTCCATGTATATGGAGAATGCCGGATTCGAGACCCTGCCCTGTGAGACCGCAGAGATTGCCTTGGAAAATCTTGTCGCGGGGTATCTTCCCGATCTTGTGCTTCTGGATTTGAATTTGCCGGGCATGAGCGGCCTTGAATTCCTGAAGCAGTTCAGGGAGAAATTCAAGGCGACCATCCCCGTCATCATCGTCTCTGCCCGCGACGCGGACGAGGACATCATCGCCGGGCTGGGCTTCGGCGCGGACGACTTTGTTCCCAAGCCCTTCAGCCCCAAGGTTCTGGTCGCCCGCGTGCAGGCAAAGCTTGCCCGTCAGGCGGCGACCGAGGCCTCCGTCGAGGAGACCCTGACATTCGGTCCCTATACCCTCTACTGCAACAGCTGTGTCCTCAAGCGCGGTCCGGAGAAAATTCCCCTTTCTACCAAGGAGTACGAGGTCTTGGAGTATCTGGTCCGGAACTCCGGGAGCCCGCTCAGCCCTGAGGTCATTTACAACGCGGTATGGAAGAACCAGTACGGCGATTATACTGCGGTCGCTGTCTACGTGCAGCGGCTCCGCAAGAAGATAGAGGATGACCCCTCTTCCCCCAAATACATCACGACGATATTCGGTATGGGTTACAAGTTTGAGCGCAATATCAAATAGGTCCGTGCGATGAAGATACGGACCCAGCTCAGGCTCCTTATACTTTTCATGGTGCTGGTTCCCCTCCTCTGTGCCATGTCCCTTCCTATCTTTCAGTACGTCACTTCTCCCCAGCGTTATCTGCTCAAAGGCTACAAGGACGTGCGGAAGCTCGAGGGGCTGGACATATCCGAGGACGAGCTTGACCAGCTGGGCGTGCAGCTCAAGAAAATTCCCCCGAACCTTGAGACGATGGTGTACTATAACTCCACCGTCCTTATATCCTCAGTTCCGGAGATTAAGGCAGGCTCGTCCCTGGCCCCGATGGATCTCTTTGAGTTCCTGCGGACGACGAGCGGAAGTTACTATTACCAGCTCCAGTCCCTCGGCATGCGGCCCACCCACCGGCTGGAGGAGTCCGTGCTGAACCCGCAGAGCATCCTTATCATCTGCCGTGCCAAGGTCGTCCGTCAGGCCGCAGGAGGGGCTTCCCGCGGCAAGACATTCCGTTTCCTCCTGATGCCGGGGATAATCGCGCTGATGGTCTTTGAGGTCGTCTGCGCGGTATTCCTGATAAGCTTGTCCAAGACGATAACCGACTCCATCACGATTCTGGAGGAGACCACGCAGAAAATAGCGATGGGTGCCTTGGACACAAAGATAGCCCCGCCCAAGGGGAGGAATGCCAACGAGATAACCTCCCTGGCGGAGAGCCTGGAGACGATGCGTGTCTCCCTTAAGGACGGGCAGGACAGAAGGACCAAGTTCATCATGGGGATAAGCCATGACCTCCGTACCCCGGTCGCCCTCATAAAGGGCTACACCGAGGCGATAACCGACGGGGTCGTCACCGACATGGATAAGGTCAAGGAATCCCTCTCCATCATACATACCAAGGCTGACCAGCTTGAGGGGATGATCAACGACCTCATAAACTACGTGAAGCTGAACAACACTGACTGGCGGCAGAGCCTGGAGCTTACCGCCCTGCGGCCGGTCCTTGAGGGCTTTATGAGGGAGTCCGAGGCGACTGCCGAGGTGTACAAGCGGGTCATCAAGACGAGCGTGGACCTGTCCCCCGATGTACGCGTCAAGATGGACAAAAAGCTCCTGGCCCGCGCCCTTGAGAACATCTATTCAAATGCCCTGCGGTACACCAAGGACGGTGATGTCATATCGATGGCGGCAAGGGAAACAAGCGGGGCCGTAACCATCCGTATCGCCGACACAGGGATTGGAATCAGCGACAAGGACTTGAAGCGGATTTGGGATATCTTTTACCGGGGAACCAATTCTCGTCGGGAGAGCGGCATGGGGATCGGGCTTTCGGTGGTCAAGACGATTATAGATACCCACGGCTGGAACATAGACGTGCAGTCAAAGCTGGGCGAGGGTACGGCTTTTACGATAACGATACCAAAAGAGACGGTGTAACGGTCAGATTATATGGACATAATGCGTATTCTTGAGGGAACCCGCGAGAAGGAGCTCATCGACTCGCTCGGCGGAATTTATGCCGACATAGAGGCCCGGCAGGGGGAGTGGAAGAAGGCTGCGTCCTTTTCTTGTCAGGACGGCTGCGGGGAGTGTTGCTCGCACTTTGAGCCGGATGTGCTGGAATGCGAGGCCTTGTACCTGGCGGCATGGATTCTGGAACATGATTTTCCGCTGGCAGAGCGGCTTATGGACGGAAGCCACGCTTCCCTTAACAACGAGGACGGATGCATTCTGTTCAAACCTGATTCCCCCTATCATTGCACGGTTTACGGGGGACGATGCCTTATCTGCCGCCTGTTCGGTTATTCCGGGGACCTTGATAAAGACGGTAAAAGGCGCTGGCGGCCATGCAGGTTCTATCCTGCTGACAAGCTTCTGCCCTTTGAGCACCGGACCTACGGGGAGGACGAGCTTACGGTCCTTTCTCCCGTCCCTCTTCCTGTCATGACTGATTTCATGGAGCAGGCCTTGTCCCTCTCCCCCGATTCTTCCGGGCATACGGAAGCCTTACGGGTTGCCCTGGTTGCGGCCTTGAAACGGCTCATGTTTATCGCATATATAAAAGGGGACGGCGGGGATAACGACAACGGGGGCGGGAATGACAGTCCCGCGCCCCTCAGCGCATAGGCTGCTATCGTACCGTAATCTGCGAGGCGGTCTTGCCGTCCTTTGTGTAGCAGCGCTCGGGGTTCGTCGTATCCACTATCGTGTTGACTCCGGAGAAGTAGGCGTACTGGTAGATTCCCGGCGGAAGGCTCAGCTCAAACTGGTACAGGCCGGGCTGGACTTCCTTCATCTCGTAAATCCAGCTGTCCCAGTTGGTGAAGCTTCCTCCCAGGCGTACCTGCCTGCCGGACTCCCCTTCGTAGACGAAGCGGACCGTTCCGTCCTTGAGCTGCTCGGTCGCCGGGGGAATCTCCCTGGTCGCATCATAAATCGAGAGCAGGAGACCTGTCGACCTGTCGAAGTCCTTGTTCTCGTTGGTCGGGTCGAGCGTCCAGAGCCCGTCGATGACGACGCGGTACTTTATCTTCTGCATATCCTTGGTCAGCTTGAGCGCATAGAAGAAGACGGTGTTCCTGACCTCGCCCGTGTCCGTGTATGTGTTGTGTTTCTGATATGGATGTATGGTGTTGAAGTCCTCGAAGTCGAAGGCTATCCCGACGAAGCGGGCATCCTTATCCGCCGTGAACACGACGTAGCCGTCCTTGATGTATGGCTCCCGGACCTTGCTGATGCTCGTCACGAGGTTCGCGTAGTCTGCTTCCTCGTCGGTGAGCGGTAACCTGCCTTCCGCCTTTGCGGAAAGGACCGGCACAAGGGCCAGAAGCAAGGCAATAGCTGTTGAATGGAATATCTTCTTATCCATACGCATATTATCGGCCTCCATAGTTCTTACTTTATTATAAATTATCGTCCGTTGCAATGGAAATTTCTTATAATGGCTTTTTTTTATTCCGATATTGAGCTTGAAAGATTGTTAATTTGCGGAGTATAATGAGGGGCTATGCCAGGATTAAATCAGCTGAAACAGTTTAACTCGGATATATTGAATTTGGGTGACGAGGTTAAGATTCGTTCCGCCCGGGGAGAAAAGCCCGTCACGGTCAAGATTCCCAAGAAGATTACCGTAGCCGATGACTCCGCGGATTTCGCGGAGGGTATGCCTTTCGTCTCCGAGGAGGATGTCCAGCAGGCTGAGGCCGCCGCTGCCGAGAGGGAGCGCGAGAAATACAACGTTGATGGCCTGTTTGATGACGGATCAAGCAAAGGAAAAGAACCTGCCCCGGAGGCAGCTGCCGCCCCCATCATGCCCGATGTGTCCGAACTCCTGAATCCTGGCACTGATTTTGATTTGAGTGACTTTGAGGATCCCGCCGAGGAAGAGGAAGAAGAGGTAGAGGAAGAGAAGGTTACTCCGATAGAAGACATGGATCTGGATTCCCTGCTCTCTTTCAGCGGTGACGGTACCGCTCCTATGGAAGACGAGGAGGAGGAGGAAGAGTTTCCTGCTTCCGGGCAGCCTGCCGCAGAGCCCCCCGCGGACTCCAAGGAAGAAGAAGAGGATGACTTTGACCTTGCGAGCTTTGCCTCCGCGATGGATCCTGCTGCGGGCATGGCCGAGCCCCCGGCTCCTGAAGCGTCCGTGCCGGAGCAGCCTTCTGCCGTTCCCGGTCTTGCTGATGAGGACGGGGCCCTTCCCGAGATGGATGATACTCCTGCTGGTTCTGACAGCGCAGCCCCTGCCGCAGATTCTTTCGATATGGGGGCGGCTGAAGCCGATTTCGCCGCTTCCGGCGAAGAGCTTGACCTGACTGAAAGCCTGCCCGAAGACCTTAAGGAGGAGCCTGACCCGGGTGCCCTTGCCGCATACGAGGAGAGGAAGCGGCAGGAGGAGGAGCAGGCTGCTCCTGAGACCGGGGATGCTCTTGCCGAGGAGCAGGCATTCGATGCCGGTGATTTGGCTGGCATGGATTTCTCCGGCGAGACTACTGCGGAGGATGAGGCCGCTGCCCCGCAGGATTTGCCCGCCCTTGATGAGGGGCTTTTCAGCGAGGATGCCCCGGTGGCGGACGAGAACGTCGCCCCCGAGGAAGACAACGCGTTCGCGGATATGGGTGACCTGACAGATTTGGCCGATATGGGCGACAGTCCGGAAAAGACCGTAACGGACGATATGCAGCTCCCTGACATGGGTGCGGATATTCCCGCTGCCGATGATAGTCCTGTGGCTGACGATATGCAGCTTCCTGATATGGGCGATGGCGACGATATGCAGCTCCCCGATATGGGTGCGGATATTCCCGCTGCCGATGATACCATTTCAGCTGACGACATGCAGCTCCCCGATATGGGCGGCGATGATATGGAAGGTTTCAGCAAGGAGGAAGCTCCTGCTCCTGCAGATGCGACGGAGAGCCTGGAGGCGGCAGATGAGGGCGTGGAATCCTTCGATACGTCCGGTATGGACGGCGTGGACTTTGATGCTCCTGCCGATGCTGGCAACGACTTTGAGCTTGGTAACATAACTGCACAGGAAGGAAACGAGGAATTTTCCATTCCCGGCTTCTCCGATACGGTGACCGCGAACCTCAACAAGAAGGCCCCGGAGCCCGAGGCCGCACCTGAGGACGGGAAAGGTGAGGCGGCCCCATCCAAGCCCAAGAATACCTTCACCGATGCCGAGTACAAGCAGTTCCTGGCAAACCTGGAGCATTACCCTCTCAACATCCGCCTTGCGGTTGAGCTGTTCGCGACCAAGAGCGACTTCACTGACGACGCTCAGTTCGAGATATTCGAGGAGGTCCTGAAGAAGGTTCCTGCCAAGAAGCTCGCCTCCGACCTGGAGAAGCTGCTTTCCGATGAGGATCTGCAGCAGCTGGGCATTCAGTCCCTGAGCGTTCCCAAGGACTTTGAGCGGCGCAGCAACGAGGAATGGGAGGCCTATAAGAAGACTCCCCAGTATCAGCTCAAGAACAGGATTCTGCCCCTTGCCATACTCAGCACGGCGGCTGCCATCCTTCTCTTCTGCATCTGGATTCTCAGTGACAACTTCCTCTACAAGCCCCTCATGGCCCGGCATTTCTACAAGCAGGGCTATGAGCTGGTGCAGGAGAACATGTATCCCCAGTCGGAGGACAAGTTCAACAAGGCCCTTACGTTCAAATCCGTCAAGGACTGGTTCTATACGTATGCCGAGGCCTACCGCGAGCACAAGCAGTACGACCGCGCGGAGAACATGTACCGGCAGATACTCAGGCGCTTCAAGCAGGACAAGCCTGCCGGCCTTGCCCTGGCCGATATGCTCGCCAACGATACCTTCAACTATCCCGAGGCGGAGAAGGTGCTCAAGCGCGAAGTCCTGGACTATTATGTCAACGACTATGACGGAATCTTGCAGCTGGGCGACACCTACCTCTCGTGGGCGGACGATGACCCGGCAAAGTTTGACAAGGCCAAGGAGCAGTACGACCTGCTTTATGAGCTGTACGGCGGAGATAAGAAGCTTTCGCCCAAGATTCTGTCCCGGCAGATGCGCTACTACGTCAGGACCGACAACCTGCCGCAGGTTCTCCAGTATAAGGAAGGATTCTTCCCTGACAACAAGAACCTCGGCTCCGATGACCTGGTGGAAGTCTCGGGCTACCTTCTGGATAAGAGGTATGGAGACCTTCCTCCGTCACAGGAGTACCTGAGGAGCCGCATCGAGGGACTCCGCGGGCTTCTGGAGGCCGCCGTCAAATCGGATCCGGAGAACCCGACCGCGCTCTACAACCTGGGCCGCTACTTTGTCAGGACGGACAACGGGGCTGCGGGAAAGCAATTCTTCAATCAGGCTATAGGGCTTTTCGACTCCATGCGGCCCAGGCGCGCACGTGACACCTATAAGCTTATAGATACCTACAGGCTTCTTGGCGAGCAGTACGCGAAAGAAGAGAAGTACATTGACGCGGAGACCCAGTACAATAAGGGCAAGGAACTGTTTGAGAAGGAGAATGCCTCCAACAAGAACTTCCGGGGTACCGAAAATATTGGCAAGCTGTATGCGGACATAGCGGACATATACTACTTTGTCTCCGGGGATATGAAAGTCGCGCTCGAGAACTACGTCAAGTCCGTGGGCAGCGAAAATGATTCCCCGTCCATCCGCTACCGGATCGGTTACATACAGTACATGAGCCGGAACTACCCGGAGGCGCTGATGTCATTCCGCCTCAGCTCGGAGGGCGACCCGAAGGACACGCATTCCCTGCTGGCCCTCGCCAATACCCTCAGCCTCCGCGACGACAACTATGCGGCCCAGGGCTATTATGAGAAGCTCCTGCGCATCCTTGAGTCCCAGAGGCAGCTGTACGGGATAATGCTGCCGCAGGTGCGGGAGGATCACAAGGACATCGTCGAGACCTACATGTGGGCTTCCAACAACCTCGGGGTCACGCTTTCCCGTATTGCGGACATGACCGGCAACAGCAAGTACAACGCCGAGGCTATCGTCAGCCTGCAGGACAGCCTGAGGGCTTGGGATGCCCTCTCCAGGAACCAGAAGACGATGGTCCGGCTCGGAGGCTCTAACCTCGCAGAGCAGAACATAAAGTATATCACCGAGCCCAAGCTCAAGTACAGCCCGGAGATATACACCTACATTCCCATGGTGAAGAGCGACGAGGAGGGGATGTAGCAGGTGCCCGGCCGTTCCTGCCAGATGGATTCGGGGGTCGTACGGCGGCAGCATATAAACGATATATGGAAGGAGTTTTTCAGAAAGTCCATCCATATCTGCGGTGCCACCGTTCCCTTTTTCCTGAGCCGCTTTTACTGGCCAGTAATAGCGGCCCTTTTTCTGGCTATAATCCTGTATTCCGTGTCGGAGCTTGCCCGCCTTTCCGGCAGGGAGGTTCCTTTCGTCTCGTCTGTCACTGCTGTTGCGGCCCGGAAGAGGGATGAGAACCGCTTCGTCTTCGGTCCTGTCACCCTCGCGTCCGGAATACTGCTCGCGGCCCTTCTCTGGGATGAGCTTCCTGCCGCGATCGGTATCTATGCCCTCGCGTTCGGGGACGGTCTTGCGAGCCTGGCAGGCAAGCTGTTCGGCCGCATGAGGCTTCCCCTGACACAGGGCAAGACCGCGGCAGGCAGCCTGACATGCTTCCTTGCGATATTCACCGCCGCTTTCCTGTCTTCCGGAAGCTGCCCCCTTGCCCTTGTCGTGGCTTCGATCGGGATGTTCATAGAGCTGCTTCCCCTCAAGGACTACGACAACGTCTTTATTCCCCTGCTTCTCGGAGGAATCTCGCAGCTGCTCATTTCTGGGCTTTAAGTTTTACCGCCAGCGGTATATTTGGTGCATCGACCGCAGATAATAGAGCGTTCCTGTGAATAGAGTGATTCCTCCGGCGATTGTGAGGATAAAATTGTCGCTGTTGCTCAGGATAAAATAGCCGGAGATGCTTAAGAGGAATCCTATCCCCTCATGGAGAGAGTCCGTTGAGTATGTCGTCAGTATCTTGCAGGCTATCGCGAGTACCGTCGCGGCAACCAAAAGGAACCTTGTCGTCTGAAAAATTTCCTGTATGCCCCACTGATAGGTGAATATCGAGGTGTAGCTTCTCGTGTCCAAGGGAATCAGCATCCCCATGAAAATTGAAGCGAGCATCATTATGGTGAAATTCCTCTCCACAAAGAGGCGGGACTCTGTGTCGCTGAACAGCTCCGCGAACAGGAATGAGAGGGGGGCGAGCATCCGTGCGCCTATGACAATCCTCGTGATGATGGTGACAGAGCTGCCGGATGTTTGCGTCAAGGCCGCCACGGGCACAAAGAGCTTGATTCCCTCGGCCATGCAGCTCAGAAGAAAGCCCAGGAAGTATATCGTCTCCAGGGCCTGGGTTTTCTCGAAGCTCAGAAAGAGAATCAGCGTGATGATAAGGACGTAGGCGTTGAATGTCAGGCTGGACGCGCAGACCGCAAGGGGCTCGTAGTTCAGGAAGCTGAGCTTTCCCAGAAGCTTTATCTGCCGCTGGGCATCCTGCGGGAACGAGAGGCTTCCTTCCAGAATACTCCGTATGAACGCCGCCGTATTCAGCGACGCGTAGAGGAGGGTGATAATGAAGAAAACAATCAGAATTCGGTTCCGTGCTTTTAATGTCATGCGTTTCATAGGATAAAGCAATACGAAATTTTTGTAAAGGAGGAGACCGTGAATCCGATATTGAAATTGGGAGGAACTATGAAGAGAGTATTTGCAGCCGCCTTTTTGTTTTTTGCGTCCGCGGCCTTCTCATTTGCGGGTGATGCCGCAGCCTTTTCCGACATAGGCTTTTCCGAGGATGGAAGGACATATATTTTCGCCGAGTATGGCAAGACCGACAAAAGCTTTCAGGCGTATGCCGAGATATACGTCGTGGACGTGGCCAAGAATGACTACGTGCCCGGGGGCGTCTTCAGGACGAATCCCAGCAGCGCGACGACCGGCGTGAGCGGGAAGAAAGCGTACGACAGCCTTTTACAGAAGAGCAAGCCGACCATAAGCAAGTACAAGTACGCGCCTGCTTCCCCGGAGAATTTGCTTTACATACGCAACGCCTCCTTCGGAAAGATTACAAAGCCGGAGCCGGGCAACTCCTCGGACCGCATCGTCTTCCAGGATTTCGAGCGGTCTACCGACGATACCGACGTGTTTTTCAAAATTCAGATGAAGCAGACCGTCAAGGGAAAAGGCAAGGACGTCAGCTCCAGCTATTACATAGACATGAGGATGGAGGACCAGGACGGCAGGCTTCTCGGCTCCTGGAAGGTCGGTAACCCCTCTTACGAGCGGAAAGGAGTCAGCTCCTACGAGATAGAGAAGATTTTTACCGATCCCTCGGGCAAGTCCCTCGTGTTCGTCATTCAGAAAACCGTTGAGGACGAGAACGGTACCTCCATCCGCTACATGGTCGAGACAGTCAGGATGTAGCCGTCCCGCTTTTATCACGATACAGACAGGTTCCGCAGGGAACCTGTTTTTTTTGAGTTACGATTATGCCACAGCCGTTTTTGTTCAGGGTCATAGACAAAGCCGTATATGATTACGGAATGATTCAAGAGGGGGACAGGATTCTCGTCGGGGCATCCGGCGGAAAGGATTCTACCGCCCTCATCCATTACTTTGCCAACCGGCAGAAAAGACGGGGGGAGCACTTTGACTTCACTGCCCTGCATATCCAGAGCGAGATAACCCCGCCGCTCGGCGACGAGCTTTCTGCCCTGTTCCGGGACTGGGGGGTGGTTCCCGAGACGCTCGACGTGAAGGTTCTCGGGCGGCTCAAGGAAGGGCGCAGGATGAACTGCTGGTGGTGTTCCACCCAGCGCAGGACGGAGCTCCTGGACTACGCCATCGCGAACGGGTATAACAAGCTTGCTTTGGGCCACCACCTGGACGATGTGCTTGAGACCCTGCTGATGAACATGCTGAACAGGGGAGAGCTTTCCACGATGGCACCATGTATGCGCTACCGGAACTATCCCCTCACCATAATCCGCCCCCTCTACTATGCGGATGTGGGTGCCATCAAGGAGCATGGGGCGAAGTTCGGCTACATCGGCACTACTTGTACCTGCTCCTACCAGGACAATTCCGGACGGAAGGAGGCCCGCAGGCGGCTGGAGCAGCTGACGGACGGGGACGTTGCCAAAAAGACCCGGCTTCTTGCTTCGCTCAAGAATATCTGTCCCGAGTACCTGCCATAAAGCTCCTTTTCATAAAGCTGTCTTTGTGATACAATCGGAGGAATGACCTTTCTTTTCCTGTCCTGGAGGGACATAAAGAATCCTAAGCGCGGAGGGGCCGAAGTCTATACCCACGAACTCATCAAAAGGCTTGTCCTGAAAGGTCACAGGGTCGTGCATTTTTCCCCGAGGGCCGGAAAGCTTGCCCGGCGGGAAGTCTTGGACGGGGCGCTCTACCTGAGGCAGGGGAACGTCATCAGCGTCATCTTCCATGCCGCGTTCTTTTACCTCTCGCACCGCCGCCGTTTCTCCTGCGTCGTGGATCAGTGCAACACCCACCAGTTCTTCACTCCTTTTTATGTGGGGAAGGCGAAACGGCTCTTCCTGATACACCAGCTGACGAGGGAAATCTGGCATGTCCAGGCGGGCTGGCCCCTGAGCGTCATCGGCAGGATGTGCGAGAGCTCC
>CACYDQ010000049.1 GCA_902773215.1 uncultured Spirochaetaceae bacterium
TATGACCGACCATTCCATGGCGGGACACATCTACATAGAGCCGCTTATCCCCGAGACGATAGAGCGGATAATCGAAAAAGAGAAACCCGACTCCATCCTGTCCTCCCTCGGCGGGCAGACGGGGCTCACCCTCTGCATGGAGCTCGCCAAGTCAGGCTTTTTGGAAAGCCACAACGTCCGCCTGCTCGGGGCCAAGCCCGAGACGATCGACAAGGCAGAGGACAGGCAGCTGTTCAAGGACACGATGGAAGCCATCGGCGAGCCCTGCATCCCGAGCAAGGTCGTCACGAGCCTGGAGGACGCGCTCGCCTACGCTGACAGCGAGATAGGCTACCCCGTCATCGTCCGCCCCGCGTTCACGCTCGGCGGCACGGGAGGCGGCATTGCTGCAGACCACAAGGAGCTTGAGGAGATTGCGCAGAACGGCCTGCACCGCTCGCCAATCCACCAGATTCTGGTAGAGAAGTGCGTCTCCGGCTGGAAGGAGATAGAGTTTGAGGTCATGCGCGACCACGCGGGCAACGTGCTGACGGTCTGTTCCATGGAGAACTTTGACCCGGTCGGCGTGCACACCGGGGACTCAATCGTCATCGCCCCCGCCGTCACGCTGAGCGACAAGGAGTACCAGATGCTCCGCTCGGCGGCCCTGAACATCATCAGCTCGCTGGGCATGGAGGGGGGCTGCAACTGCCAGTTCGCCCTGAACCCGGACAGCTTCGAGTACGCGGTCATAGAGGTGAACCCCCGTGTTTCCCGCTCGTCCGCCCTCGCGTCCAAGGCGACCGGCTACCCGATAGCGAAAGTCGCCGCCCTCATCGCGATCGGCTACAACCTGGACGAAATTCCGAACTTCGTCACCCAGAAGACGGCGGCATGCTTTGAGCCGGTCCTGGACTACGTGGTCGTCAAGATGCCCAAGTTCCCCTTCGACAAGTTCGTCTACGCCAAGCGGACGCTCGGTACCCAGATGAAGGCGACCGGCGAGGTCATGTCCATCGGCTTCAGCTTTGAGCAGGCGATTATGAAGGCCGTGCGCGGGGCGGAAGTCGGCGTGGACAGCCTGAACCTCCCCCTCTTCGAACAGGAGCCGGACGAGGACATCAGGCGGCGGGTCGGCGAGTGCACCGACCAGAGGATTTTCGCGGTCTTCCAGGCCCTCAAGCGGGGCATCCTCTCCGTGGACGAGATACACGCGATAACCAGAATCGACAGATGGTTCCTGAAGCACCTGGAAAAGCTCTCCGACATGGAGAAGCTCTTCGGCAGCATACAGGCCGGGAAAGGAGAGCTTACGGCGGACCTCTATATGGAAGCCAAGCGGCTCGGCTACCCCGACAAGGTAATCGAGCGGCTTTCCGGCGTGAAGATACCCGGCTCGTCGGGCATCCTGTCCGAAGCTGACGAGGCAGCCCGCCTTGCGTCTCAGGGAAAGCTTGCCCACGTGAGCCCGGGCTACAAGATGGTCGACACCTGCGCGGGCGAGTTCAACGCGGAGACCCCCTACTTCTACGCGGGCTACAACAAGGCGAACGAGGCCGCCGAATTTATCGAAGAGCGGGAGAAGGCGGGAAAGAATTCGTCCAAGGGGACGGTCATCGTCCTCGGCTCCGGTCCCATCAGGATCGGGCAGGGAATAGAGTTCGACTACGCCTCCGTCCAGTGCGCCTGGTCGCTCAAGAAGCTCGGCTACGATGTCGTCACGATAAACAACAACCCGGAGACGGTCTCCACGGACTTTGACACCTCCGACCGCCTCTACTTTGAGCCGCTGACCCCCGAGGACGTGATGGGGGTCTACCACACCGAGAAGCCCATCGGGGTCGTCGTCGCATTCGGCGGCCAGACCGCGATAAAGCTGACCAAGTTCCTGGACAGCCAGGGCATCCGCATCCTCGGTACGAGCGCGGACTCCATAGACGTGGCGGAGGACCGCGAGAGGTTCGAGGAGCTGTGCGACAAGCTCGGCATAAACAAGCCCAAGGGCGAGACAGTCTTCACGACCGAGGAAGCCCTTGCCTCCGCCGAACGGATCGGTTACCCCATCCTCCTCCGCCCCTCCTACGTCCTCGGCGGGCAGAACATGATAATCGCCTTCAACGAAGACGACGTGAAGGA
>CACYDQ010000050.1 GCA_902773215.1 uncultured Spirochaetaceae bacterium
CGGGCATGGCCGTAGACCCTGTGCCCAGGCCTATCTTCATCCCGCTGAATATCTTTCCTTCCTTTATAAGGGTGTCCACTGCGGTACGCGCCGCAAGCACCTTCTGTTCATCTTTTGAAACTGCCATAAACTTTCTCCTGAGCCAGTGCAAAAGCTGCGTGCTTTCGTAGCTGACCCGATTATACTGCAAAGGCGATTTCCTGTACAATCGGGGGAACGCATTACGGCTCCCCCCTAGCCTGCGTATTCTTCCACGATGGACAGCACGGGGTGCAGGTATGACGAGCCGAAGAGGTTCAGGTGGTTCAAAAGCTGGTAGAGGTTGTACAGGTCCCTGCGGCCCTCGTAGTCGGCGACGCTCCCCTGCGGAGGGTTTGCCTCCCGGTATGCGTCATAGAAGGTCCGGGGAAAGCCGCCGAACAGCTCCGTCATCGCTATGTCAGCCTCCGCATGCCCTACGTAGCAGGCGGGGTCGATGAGCATGGCTTTTCCGTCCCGCCCGCACATCACGTTGCCGCCCCACAGGTCCCCGTGCAGGAGAGAGGGGGCTTCCGGCTCCACGAGGAAGTCGCCCAGATGGTCGAGCAGCCTCGTTATCTTTTTCCTGTCAGTGCTGTCAAAGTAGTGGTCGGCGGCACGGAACTGGGGGGCAAGCCTTTGGCCGCGGAAAAATTCCAGCCATGACGATGCGGGCGTGTTCCCTTGCGGTCTCGCTCCGATGTAGTTGTCCTGGAAAAAGCCGAACGCCTTTCCCCCGGTTAGCTCCTTCGTGTCCGCCCGGTGCATCGCGGCAAGCTCCCGCGCAAACGTCTCCCAGTAGTCGCTCCGCTTCCCCGCGCTCTCTATGTAGCCCAGAAGCAGGAAGCTGTATCCGACTTCCTCGCCGTCGTCCGTCCCGGTGCAGAGAATGCGAGGAGTCCGGACGGTGTCCGTCATCGCAATGGCCATAAGCCCCGCCGCCTCCGCAGTGAAGAAGCCCGCATTGCCTTTTGCGTTCGCCTTCATGAACACCCTGTCGCCTGTGCTGAGCGTAAGCCGGTATGCCTTGTTGATGTCTCCGCCAGAAATCCTGTCCGCCTGTTTGACCGAGACGGACACACCGAACATGCTCGTCAGCGCGAGCGCGAGCGAATCATAGTTAGCAGGAAGCGTGATGTTCATGTCCCTATGGTAGCGGGAATTGCGGGGCTTGTCGAGGGGGCGGGGAGAGTCTCATTCTTCCTTCCGTCAATGTATGTAAACTACGCTACCGTGAATATCTCCAACTCCAAGTCAGGAATACACTTGTAGTGCTTCCAATTTGCAGTACAGAGCGTTTCCCCGTTTTCCACGGCAGTTGCCGCAATAAGGGCATCCGCAAGCTGCATTGAATCGCTCAGGGCATATTGCTCCACGTAATCCATTGCACGATGAGTAACAGATGGTGTTATATCAAGGATTCTCATCTCAAAAACCTGAAGGATTTTTTTAATTTGAATCAATTCCTGTTTGTTCAAAGCTCCCTGCAAAAGTTCCATGTATGTGATGGCTGAAATGGAAATATCCTTGACATCCATAAGCAGCTTTTCAGCGGAATCTTTCTTTCGGAAAGCCCAAATGATAACATCCGTATCAAATATCAAATCGTCGCCCCCTGCGCAAATTGCGCACATATTCATCGACAGGGACCGAGTTGTCGTGGTCTTTCCATAAATCCTGAACATCGTGCAAAGCTTTAAGTTTCTGCTCCTCAGTAAGTTGCTTTGTCTTCGCTTTGGGATACGGCTTGTTCAAGAATGTGATGATGACCTCCTGCGGCTGCACTGAGACCTTTTCTTTTATGACACAGACATTGCCGTCATAGTAACCGTTCACTGCCAGCATACACGCTTCCTCCTTATGCAATCTGAATACAGTATACCATGCTTTTCCACACTTTACAACACCGCCCTTTCCATATCGATATGTACGATTCCTTCCTCCAGGTACTCGCCGGATGTCTGACGGAAGCCGAACTTCTCGTAGAAGCCCTGCGCGTATTTCTGCGCGTCCATTACGATTTTAGCGCAGGGGAGCTTGTCTTGTATGACGGAAAGGCTTTCTTCCATAAGATGCCTGCCCAGACCATTGCCGTGGCGCAGGGTGAGGACCCGCCCGATTCTTACGGTCTGTCCGTCCCGTCCGCTGTCTCCGTCCGGCGCATCTTTTTCCCCGTCATAGAAGGCACGGAGGTAGGCCGTGACCCTCCCGCCGTCCATAAAGAAGCAATGCAGGCTCCTGTAGTCAATGTCGTCCGCATCCACGCATGTGATTTTCTGCTCGGTGACGAAAACCTCCTGCCGCGATTTCAGTATCTCATACAGCTCCGTCAGTGTCAGCTCGTCAAAAAATTTGGCAATCATGCTCCGAGTATACCATAACGACGGGATAGTGTGTACTATCACGGAGACCGCGCAAGTAGTATTTTTGCGTTCACGCAAGTACTATCACGAAGACCACGCAAGTACTTTCACTGAGACCGCGCAAGTACTATTTTTGCGTTCACGCAAGTAGTATCGCAAAGCCTACGCAAGTACTATCACGGAGCTTCAGCAAGGCTTTTACAAGGCCCCTGCACGCTTTCCGCAGGGGCCGCGCGTGGCTTCCGGATGATTCAGGCAAGGATTCCCCGGAGTACA
>CACYDQ010000051.1 GCA_902773215.1 uncultured Spirochaetaceae bacterium
CCCCGAGTTCAGCCACGACGACGTTGAGGACTACATCCGCAAGTCCGGTGGCATCATCATCAAGGCCAAGGGCTGCACCAACTACGCGATCGGCGTGACGACCGCCTACCTCTGTGAGACGCTGACGTATGACACGGACTCCGTGCTGACGATTACCTCCATGCTCGACGGCGAGTACGGCATCAAGGATGTCGCGCTCAGCATCCCGACGGTTGTCGGCCACAACGGCATCACGAGCAGGCTCACGGCACCACTCCTTGACAGCGAGGTCGCCTCTCTCAGGCACAGCGCGGACTGCCTCAAGGAAGTCATCGGTCAGCTCGATTTCTCAATCTAAGGCGAAGGAACGGCAGCTAGTATGGAAAACTACCGCATAGAACATGACTCGATGGGCGAGGTCAAGGTCCCGGCGGACAAGCTCTGGGGTGCGCAGACCGAGCGCAGCCACGAGAACTTTCTGATCGGGGTCGGCATAGAGACCATGCCCCGCGAGATTACCAAAGCCTTCGGCTACCTCAAGAAGGCAGCCGCACAGGCGAACAATGAGCTCAAGCCCGAGAAGATGACGGCAGAAAAGCTCAAGTGCATCAGCCAGGCCTGCGACGAGGTCATCTCAGGCTCGCTCAACGACAACTTCCCGCTCGTCGTCTGGCAGACGGGAAGCGGCACGCAGAGCAACATGAACACGAACGAGGTCATCGCGAACCGCGCCAACCAGATTGCGGGCAGCAAGCTCTGCCATCCGAACGATGACGTGAACATGAGCCAGTCGAGCAACGACACCTTCCCGACCGCCCTGCACATCGCGGCGACGGTCGAGATTGAGGACAAGCTCTTCCCGGCGATTGACCTGCTCGTGAACACTTTCCAAAAGCTTGAGAAGGAGAACGAGGGCATCGTCAAGTCCGGCCGCACCCACCTGCAGGACGCGGTCCCAATTTCCTTCACACAGGAGATTTCCGGCTGGAGACGCTCTCTGGAACGGGACAAGGAGATGATTTCATCCTCCCTCCCCTACCTGAAGCAGCTTGCCCTCGGCGGAACTGCCGTCGGAACGGGACTGAACGCGCCCAAAGGCTTTGACACCCTCGTCGCGAAGAAGGTCTCCGAGCTGACCGGCAAGGACTTCATCACCGCGCCCAACAAGTTCCATGCGCTTTCCAGCAAGGACGAAGTCGCCTTTGCCCACGGTGGGCTCAAGGCACTCGCCGCCGACCTGATGAAGATTGCCAACGACGTGCGCTGGCTGGCCTCCGGTCCCCGCGACGGTCTCGGCGAGATTCACATCCCCGAGAACGAGCCCGGCTCATCGATTATGCCCGGCAAGGTGAACCCGACCCAGTGCGAGGCCATGACGATGGTCGCCGTGCAGGTGATGGGGAACGACGTGGCCGTCGGTGTCGGCGCGTCCCAGGGCAACTTCGAGCTGAACGTCTTCATGCCCGTGATTGCCTACAACTTCCTGCAGTCGGTCCGCCTGCTCGCGGAGGTCATGGTCAGCTTCAACAACAACTGCGCCGTCGGCATCACCGCAAACAAGGAGAAGATGCACTTCAACCTGCACAACTCCCTGATGCTCGTGACCGCCCTCAACCCCTACATCGGCTATGAGAATGCGGCGAAGACTTCCCATCTGGCATACGAGAAGAACATCTCGCTCAAGGAGGCCTGCGTGAGCCTGGGCTTCCTGACGGCAGAGAAGTTCGACGAAGTTTTCCATCCGGAAGAGATGGCCGGCGTAAAGAAGTAAAAACACCTGCTGCCGGGCCTTATGGCTGAGACCGGGCAGTAACTCAGGCTGCCTGTTTTGGGAGAATAGCAGAAAGCTTGTTTTAATGTGATTATATATTTTGCGGCTTACCGGCCACCAGGCCGGTAAGCCGTTAAGTCCGCGGAAAACTCCGAAGGAGATTCCGCGGACGACTGGCTGTGTATTATGTCCTGTACGTAATGCACAAGTATTACATACAAGGATGTAAAGATGGACAATAACATCACTTACTCCTACTTCCCTGGCTGTACGCTCAAGAACAAGGCGAAAGACCTTGATATGTACGCGCGCAAGTCGGCGGAGGCACTGGGGTTTACTCTCGAGGAGATTCCTGACTGGCAGTGCTGCGGAGGAACCTATCCTCTTGCGAAGGACGAGATTGCGACCAAGCTCTCGTCAGTGCGTGCGCTTGCCGCTGCGAAATCCTCGGGGCATGATCTGGTCACGCTCTGCTCCGCCTGCTACAATGTCTTGAAGCAGGTAAACGATGATATGCAGAATGATGAGAATGTCATCCTGAAGGTGAACAACTACCTGAAGCACGATGACATTGAATACCACGGCGAGACGAAAGTCGTCCACTATCTTGAGGCCCTCCGCGATATCGTGGGCTGGGACAAGCTCAAGCAGGCCGTCAAGAATCCTTTCAAGGGTAAGAAAATCGGAGCCTACTACGGCTGCCTCCTCCTGCGCCCCGGCAAGGTCCTTCAGTTCGATGACCCGGAGAACCCGCAGATTATCGAGGACTTCATCAAGGCAATCGGCGGAACTCCGGTCATCTACTCGCAGAGGAACGAGTGTTGCGGCGCATACGCGGGCTTTGAGGACCAGTCCATTCCCGAGAAGCGGGCCGCCGCCATACTGGCAAACGCGGAGGACATGGGCGCGGACTTCCTCGTCACGAGCTGCCCCCTCTGCCGCTACAACCTCATCAAGAACAAGGGCGACAGCAAGCTGGACGTCATCTATTTCAC
>CACYDQ010000052.1 GCA_902773215.1 uncultured Spirochaetaceae bacterium
CGCCGCTGACAGGACGACCAGCGCGAAGCCTGTCTGGAGCCAGACGAATATCGCGATGAGGAAAAGGTTGTTCCAGGGGGCGTTCTGAAGCCAGTTCTGCGGCTCCCCCCCGCAGGCGACGACGAGCGCGTTCAGGAGCCCCGTCTGCTCTGCCCCGCCGAACTTCGCCGAATACATGAACTTGAATATCACGCCCGCGCCGACCAGCGAAATGGACATGGGCAGGAAGATAAAGGTCTTTCCGGTTTTTTCGATGTAGCTGCGGTCTGCCAGTATCGCCGCAATCAGCCCGAACAGGACGCTGAACGCCGTCCCGCACACGAGCCATATCACGGTGTTGCGGATGGACACCAGCATCGACCTGTCGGTGAACAGGTACTTGTAGTTGTCCAGCCCGACAAACTGGCTCGAATCCTTGTTCATGAAGCTGAACACGAAGGACCGGGCGGTGGGGATGAGCAGGTACCATGCCAGTATGAGCACCGCCGGTCCGACGAAGATGTAAGGCACTATCTTGTTGTATGTCTTCGCGGGGAAGAGCTGTGACAAAAGGTTCAGCGAGTAGAAAATCAGGACGACGCTTGCCACTCCCCACACGATTGCGATGAGCGTCGTGAGTATCTGCGGGATGCTGTCGTTCCTCAGAAGAAGGAAGCCTCCGGCGGCTATTGCGGTCGTAGCGGCGACGACCGCGAGCGTCTTTATCAGGTCCGGGGCTGAGGCTGTCTGTTTCAGTTTTTTTGCGTCAGACATACAAACTCCTTGCGCATAGGTTCTTATCTGTCACAAGCCCCTCCGGGACTTGTGACAGCCACTGTTCTTGCGTTTGCTTGCGGCAAGCCGGATCAGCGCGGCCAGGTCTCCTCAATCGTCTTGAGGCACTGCTCGGCGTTCTCCGCGCCGCTCACGTAGTTGACCATGCCGGTCCAGAAGGAGCCGGAGCCGACTTCCGTGGGCATCAGGTCCGACGCGTCAAAGCGGAAGACTGAGGCGTTGACCAGAATCTTCGCAATGTCGCGCTCCAGGCTGTTGCCGTAGTCGTCGAAGTTCTGCGTCTTGTGCGGGAACAAGGCTCCGCCAATCCGTGCCCAGGGGGCGCATGCCTCCCAGGTCGTCAGGAAGGTCAGGAACTCCTTGACACCGGCTTTGTCCGTGAACGCGACGAACTGGTCTCCTCCGCCAAGGACGGGAGTTCCCCACTTGGCATCGACGCTCGGCAGGGCGAACACGCCGACGTTCTCCTCCAGGTTTGCCTGGATCTCATCCTGCATGAAGCCCGTGATGAAGTTGCCCTGGCGGTTCATCATCGCGGTGGGCGGGTTTGTGAACAGGGGCTTTACGCTGTCGCCGTAGTTCTGGGCGATGATGTTGTTGGGACCGCCGAGGACATACTTCTTGTTCAGGAATACCTCACCGCAGTAGTTCAGGGCCTTGACGACCGCCGGGTCATTGAAAGCAATTTCGTGGTTGACCCACTTGTCGTATACGTCGGGCCCTGCCGTGCGGAGCATCATGTCCTCGAGCCAGTCCGTCCCGACCCATCCGGTCGCCGCCGCCGACTCGAATCCGACTGACCAGGGGGCAATCCCGTCGGACACCATCTTGTCCTCAAGCTTCTTCAGCTCGTCCCAGGTCTTGGGAATCGTGTAGCCGCGCTTTGCCCATTCCTTCTTGTTGTACCAGACGAAGCTTTTCGCGTTGACACGGTGGAAGATACCGTATACCTGCCCCTTGTGTGAGCCGAGGTCCTTCCATACCGGGGCATAGTTCGCGTCTATCGCGCTGACGACATCGGACGGAAGGGGCTTGAGGTATCCCGCATCCGCGAATCGTTTCATCGTACCGGGCTGTGGCAGGGCGGCAATGTCCGGCGGTGTCCCTGCCTGCGTCTCGACCTGAATCTGCACCTCAAAGTCCGGGCTCCCTGCGTACACGACGTTGTAGCCGGATTTTTCATTGAAAATCTTCACGATTTCCTGGAAGCGGGCTTCCTCCTCTCCGCGGAAGGCTCCTTCAATGCGGATGGTCTTGTCCTCTTCCTTTGCCTTCCCAGAGGTTCCGGACGGCGTGCTGCCGCCCTTGCCTCCGCAGCCCGTTGACATCATGACCAGCGCGGACGCTGACAAAACCAATGCTGTCTTTGCAATAATACTTTTCTTCATCCGAATCCTCCTGTTTAGTTGCGGACGTTTTTATTTATTCTCAAACCAGTTTTATCTGGTGGTTTCCCTTTCTATAATCTCAAGCGGGATGTTCAGGTTTATCGTGGGCCGTGCCGGGTTTCTCATCCGTGCGAGCACCAGCTCCGCGGCGACCCTGCCGGAAGAGTCCAGGTTCTGGCTCACCGTGCTCAGCCCGATGTAGCCCGAGATGTCTATGTTGTCAAAGCCGAGAACCTTTATGTCCCCGGGAACTTTCAGCCCCTTCTCGTGCGCCAGGTACAGGAAGCGGGCTGCGATGAGGTCGCTCGAGCAGAACACGCAGTCGGGAAGATCCTTCTGCGCGAGGAACTCGTTGATACCCTTGTCCAGTTTCTGCTCCGAGAATTCGCCGATCCAGACATGCTCTTCCGGGATCGTTATGCCCTGGTTGGCGAAGTAGAAGTTGTAGCCCCTGAAGCGTTCCTCCGTGGCCCCGACCGCATAGGACAGCCCCGATTTCTCCCCTATGAAGCCCGGTCTCCGGCAGCCCTTCTCATAGAGGTACTCTGCGGCTTTCTGGCCCCCGGTCAGGTTGTGGATGTTCACGCAGTCAAAACCTTCTATGTCTCCTTCCACGAAGCAGACGGGGAAGGTCACGTTGCGCAGCATGTCCAGCAGGTCTTTCCCCAGCGTCATGCAGAAGAATATCAGGCCGTCCACGCGGACCGTGTTCACGATGTTGCTCACATAGCTGGTCAGGTCCTCCACGGAGTCCACCGAGTAGATGACAAGCTCGTAATGCTGCTCCGCGAGCATCTCGGCGACACCCCGCAGGCGTTCCATGAAAGACGGCTGGGTAAAGAATGGGGCTATCACGCCGATTTTCCGGTAGCTTTTCCGTGCGTTCGCCACGGCATCGGCCTTGGGGACGAAGTTCAGCTCCTTTATGGCCTCCATGACTTTCTGGCGTTTGTCCGCACCGACTTTTTCGGGCTCGTTCAGCACGCGGGAGACCGTGGCGGAACTGACCCCCGCCAGCTTGGCCACGTCATAAATTGTGCTTACCTTCTTCAAGAAGACCTCCTGTTTGTTATGAAACCGCTTTCACGTAACTAGTTACATTATACACCTAACCTGCCTGCTGTCAATCGCTTTTTCGCACTTTTTTTCAGTTTCATAAAAGTTTCATGGTTTCCAGTCCTGGACAGGCTGCCGGACTAGCCCGAATTGCGGAAAACGTGTTATAATAAGAGGCATGAATCTAAAAAAGCTCGTCCTGCTGAAAGAGAAGGCGCCCCAGCTTGTGGCTCTTGTCCTGTTCATACTGACGATCCTGCTGTTCTGCCTGTACGTGTTTTACCAGCTTCCCCGGATTGATAAGGAGAGTGAGCCGCTGTCTGTCGGCGGGGACAGGAAATATCATGTCCTTGTCCTGGGGGAGGCGGCGGATGAGGACGCGCTCAGGGAAATCTACAGAGGGGCGGAGACCGAGAGCAGGTCCTATGACTGCGTGGTGGAGCTTGACGTGCCGTCCTCCCTCGCGGAGGGCCAGTCGCTCCAGAGCCTCCTGGATTTCGCATCCTTCGTCGATGCCGACGGGGTCATAGCCTACATCGGGGAGGGGACGGGGAGCCTGAGCGTCCCCGCGTCATTCAGCGGCAGGGAAATCCCCCTCATAACGGTATCACGCTATGACGAGTCAATCCCCCAGGTCTCCCACATCGGGACGAACTACTCAGAGCTCGGCAGGATGATTTCCCGCGAGAGCGCGACATACCTGAACGGTTCGGGGAAGCTCATCATCATAAACACGGTCAAGTCCAACAGCGCCAACTACAGCAACCTTATGACAAGCGTCAAAGGCGGGCTCGCCTACTTCGAGAACATCGACGTGTACATAGCCGACCTGGAGTCCAGCGCGGCAATCACTGACACCTCGGGCATACTCGCCCGCAAGATACGCTACTCGGACGCAGACCTCCTGGTCTGCCTTTCCAGCGAGGACAGCATCCGGGCTGCGCAGCTGGTCAACGATTTGGGCAAGTCGGGCTACATCGGCATAATCGGCTTCGGCGAGGGGAACGTCCTGGACCGCTATCTTGAGATAGGTGTCATAACGGAGCTGCTTTCGATAGATTCCCAGAAAATAGGCTCGGTCGCCCTCAAGGAGCTGTTCGAGTACATTCACTACGGGCACGCGAACAACTACATCGCCGCAGACGTCAAGGTGCGCAAGGGGGGAAGCCTGTGAGCGGAAGGTGGTCCGTCTCGTTCCGCAAGAGCCTCCGGGCAAAAATCCTCTTCTCGGTCATCCTCGCGATGGCAATGATAGGGATTTTTTTCTTTATAACGACGAGCCAGAACAGGGACTTTTTGGTCAGGACGGGACGGTCCTACGAGACAAACGAGCGGCTCAGCGAGATTTCAGCGGAGCTTCTGTCCACCGAGGTCGCGCTCGAGAACTACATGGCATACAGGACCTTCGAGAGCATCGACAGCTACTACCAGCATCAGAGCCTCGCGGAGTCCGCGCTCAGGGAATTCGACATACGCCCCTCCACTGACAAGGTCAAGCTCTGCGAGTACAAGGTCTACAAGCTGTCAAAGTCGTTCTTCTCTTACAGCCGCAAGGCAGTCACCTTCCAGCGGGCCAAGAATTCCTACATTGCCCGGGAGAACTATGCCCTGAGCCTGGAGTGCTACAGCCTGATGCAGAAGGAGATAGAGAAGCTGAACTCCCTGCTGATGGCGAGGAACACGTCCCTCTATGCCGCCAACCAGAAGAACTTCGACAGGTTCTTCAAGGTCAGCAGCATCGTCATCATCCTCTTCTCGGTGCTGACCTGCACCATCCTCTACCTGTCGCTGACGATAATGATGAAGCCCCTGTCCAACATCTCCGATGTCGCCATGAGGATAGCGCGCATGGACTTCGAGGTGCCGCTGTTCAACAATCAGTCCGAGGACGAGGTGGGCAACATCTGCCGCGCCTTTGACCGTATGATCGTCAGCATACAGGCATACATCGACAAAATCTGGGAGAAGGTCGCCCAGGAGAACGAGATGAAGGAGAAGGAGCTGGAGATGCGGGAGCTGTATTCCTCTGCCCAGCTCCGCGCCCTGCAGAATCAGATAAACCCCCACTTCCTGTTCAACACGCTGAATACCGGGGCCCAGCTCGCGATGATGGAGGGGGCGGACAAGACCTGCTACTTCATCGAGCAGGTGGCGGACTTCTTCCGCTACAACATCCAGCAGAAGGGGGTAGCGGCGAGCCTGGAGGAGGAGCTTGCCCTCGTGGACAACTTCATCTACATCATGAAGGTGCGATTCGGCGACAGGCTGGACTTCATCAAGCAGGTCCCGGAGGAGGCGGACTTGGGCGTTGCCCTCCCCCGGATGATCCTGCAGCCCCTCGTGGAGAACTGCATAAAATATGGCTTGAAAGAAGGAACGGGCTATGTCA
>CACYDQ010000053.1 GCA_902773215.1 uncultured Spirochaetaceae bacterium
ACGATGAACTGCCTGCCGCCTTCGGACTGGATGCCGCTTGCCGTCAGCCTGATCGTCGCCGTCGTCACGACGGTCGCCGTCGCGCTCGCAGTCAGGGTCTTCGCCGCCCCGGAAGCGTCGGTGTAGGAGGCCGTCACGGTGTAGGTCCGCTCCTCACTGTCGTTCATGGGCATGAAGCCCGCGCCCAGCATCTCGTTGACCGTCCGTGTGAGCGTCGCCCCCGTGCCAACGACGGTGCCGCTTTCGTCCGTCCAGCTGTAGCTCACCCCCGCCGGTGCGTCCGAAAGTCCGATGATGCTGAAGGTCGTGCTTTCGCTGTCCAATGTCGCCGGGTCGTATTCCAGCGTGTCTGGGGAGGCCGCCGCGCTGATGCTTGCGGGCATGGCCCAGTACTGGCGGGAGAGGGATACCGCTATATTGCTTGAGCCTCCGCTCACGGTCTGTTCCTTGCTACCCGCATATAACACTGCACCGGACGATGCCTTTACTGTCAGTCCCACTGTTATGGTACAGCCGCTTGTTATCAGGGGAATCTCGAAGCTTACGTCGCCGTTCGCGTCTGCGCTGGAGAGGCCTGAATAATTGTAGCCGCCCCCGCTTATCGTGAGCGTCGCAGTTCCCCCGGCGGGCAGACCTATGGAGTCCGCGCTGAATGTCACGGTCTGGGTTCCCGCGTCCGCGTTCTGAGCCGTGGTCCCACCATTTACGAGCCTGTCAACCAGACTCTCCATGTCTTCGCCAGAGTTTGATGAGTTCAATATGTCCGTCGCCGAGATACTGCTGCCTGAGGAAGCAGAGCTGCTCTGTTGGTTAGCAGAGCCTCCCGGCTTATATGTTTCACCTTCGGAGTCGCTTACCCCGCCGTTGCCGTTGCAGGAGAGGGTTGTGAAGCTGGCAAGGGCCACGCTGACCCCAAGAAACAGGGTAAAAAAAGAATTCAGACGCGGCATTGTGCCCCCCCCCAGACGAATGTATTCTGAAATAATACCTAATTACTATAATACAAGTTCACAAAAATGCCAATAACAAGTTGAGCATAAGGGCAATAAAAAAAACTCCCCTGCCCAGCTGACGGAAGCAGAGAAGCTCCGGTTCATGCTGCGACAATCAGATTAGTATCCCGCTTGCCGCTGCCACTCCCCTACGCGTCGATGTCCGCGTTGGACAGGAGGTGCTTCTCGATGAAGCTCCGCCGCTCGGGGGGGGCAGAAAGGACACACCGCAAAGAAAATCAGGGTGTTCAAATGTTCACAAACATTTTCTCCACACTTTTCATTGAATTCATGCTATAATAGAGTGGATGAAAATGAAGTCTACGCGCTCGTCGTTGAAGGTTCTGTTGACATACAAGGACTGGTTGCGGTAGCAAAAAATGAGGACATGAAAGCGGCGTACATCTGCTGGATGTGTTCTAATCCTCAGAATAACAAAGAAATAGTTGAGCAGGTGAAATATACGGGTGTTGGAGGTCATCTGTTTGCAGTTGCAGCAAAAAAGTCCTGTGATTTTGGATATAATGGACTTATAACAGGGTTTGCAGCAAACAAGAAACTCCTTGCGCATTACTGCACAGTGTTTAACGCAGAGCATATTGGAATACTTCATCCATTTCAATTTGCCATAGACGAAGAGAATGCAAAGAAAATCATGGAGGTTTATGACTATGAATGGACTGATGAGCAGATATAGAGAGTCTTTGAAAAACACCCAGCCTCCGGTGCTTCCGTCTCAACTTGCAAGCGTGAAGCTGGATTTGAAGGGGCTTATGAAATACGCAAAAGATAAAAAAATCTCCCCTGCCCAGCTGACGGAAGCAGAGAAGCTCCGGTTCATGCTGCGGCAATCAGAATAGCATCCCGCTTGCCGCCCCTCCCCTACGCGTCGATGTCCGCGTTGGAAAGCAGGTGCTTTTCGATGAAGCTCCGCCGCTCCGGGGTGTTCTTGCCCATGTAGAAGGTCAGGAGCTTGGGCACGGCCTTGAGCTGGCTTATTTCCACCGGGGTCAGGTGCATGGTCTCGGGCTCGATGAACTGGCGGAACTCGTCGGGGTTTATCTCGCCCAGGCCCTTGAAGCGGGAGGTCTCCGCTGACTTTCCGAGTCGCTCCTGTGCCTTGTCCCGCTCCGTCTCCGAATAGCAGTAGACGTTCTCCTTCTTGTTCCGCACGCGGAAAAGCGGGGTCTCCAGGATGAAGACCCGGCCGCTCGTCACGAGTTCCTCAAAGAAATCCAGGAAGAAGGTCATCACGAGGTTCCTGATATGGTAACCGTCGTTGTCCGCATCGGTCGCAATGACGATCTTGGAATACTTGAGGTCCTCCACACTGTTCTCTATGCCCAGCGCCATCATCAGCTGGTAGAGCTCGTCGTTCTTGTAGATGTCGCCCTGCTTCTTGCCCCACATGTTCTCGGGCTTGCCGCGCAGGGAGAAGATGGCCTGGTAGCTCGCGTCGCGGGAGTGGGTCATCGTACCGGACGCAGAGTCTCCCTCCGTGATGAAGATCATGCTGTTCTCGCCCTTTGCCCCGTCGCTCACGTGGTACTTGCAGTCCTTGAGCTTGGGTATGCGGATGCTTATCTTCTTGGCGGCCTCCTTGGCCTCCTTCTTGACGGCGGAAAGCTCGGTGCGGAGCTTCTCGTTGGCAAGGATTTTCTCCTGTATCTTCTTGGCCGCGTCCGGGTTCCGGTGCAGCCAGTCGTTCAGGCCGGACTGGACCTCGCCGACGATCCACTGGCGGATGTCCGTGTTGCCGAGCTTGTTCTTGGTCTGGCTCTCGAATACCGGGTCCTTCACCTTGACGAGGACGGCGGCGGTCATTCCCTCGCGGATGTCCTCGGCCTTGTAGCTGGTCCCGTAGAAGTCGTTCAGGCCGCGGACAAAGCCCTCCTTGAAGGCGGCGAGGTGGGTCCCGCCGTCCGCCGTGTACTGGCCGTTGACGAATGAGAAATAGTTCTCCCCGTAGGAGTTCGTGTGGGTAAAGGCGAACTTGAGGTGCTCGCCGGAGTAGCTCCCTATGGAATACAGGCAGGAGTCGTCCATCTCCCGCGAAAGCAGGTCCAGAAGCCCGTTCTCGCTCTTGAAGTCCTGCCCGTTCAGGCGGACGGTAAGCCCGGAGTTCAGGTAGGCGTAGTTCCACATCCGCTTTTCCACGAACTCCATGTTGAAGGTATACTTGCCGAAGATTTCCTCGTCCGGGACGAACTCAAAGTAAGTCCCGTCCCGCTGCTTCTCCTTGAGCGTGCCCGACTTCTGGGATGCCAGCACGCCTTTCTGGAAGACAGCCTCGGCGCACTTGCCGTCGCGGACAGAAACGACGCGGAAGTAGGAGGACAGGGCGTTGACGGCCTTGGTTCCAACGCCGTTCATGCCGACTGAGAACTGGAAGACGTCGTCGTTGTACTTGGCACCGGTGTTTATCTCGCTGACGCACTCGACGACCTTGCCGAGCGGTATGCCGCGGCCAAAGTCGCGGACCTTGAC
>CACYDQ010000054.1 GCA_902773215.1 uncultured Spirochaetaceae bacterium
CAGGATGCGACGGCGGATTCCATGCTGCTCAACACGGACACGTTGGAGGGCATCTTCGACAATTCCCGCATCGTCCGTTACGGCGACGATGACAGTTCGATTCCGACCGGTTCAACTCTCGTCGCCTCTTCCAAGATAATGGGCACGGGACCTTCCGGGACCATCGCCTTCAAGAAGGCGACGATTTCTTTCTGCGACGACGAGAACCCCCACTGGAAGATAAAGGCGAGCAAGGCCTGGATGCTGCCCGGCGGGGAATTTGCGTTCCTGAACGCCCTGCTCTACGTGGGGCCGGTCCCCCTCCTGTACCTGCCGGCATTCTATTATCCCAAGGACGAGCTTATCTTCAATCCCGTCGCAGGATACGATGCGAGGCGGGGCTACTTCGTGCAGACAACGACCTACCTCTGGGGGCGCAAGCCGCTCTCCGCGTACGGTTCTGATTCCGACGACGGATCTTTCAGCTTCGGCCGCCCGTCCAAGCTCAAGGAGCAGGTGAGGGAAGGAATAATCCTGCATAATCTGGATGCTGATTATAACGGAGCAACCAAGGATTATCTTAAGCTGACCGCCGACTATTACAGCCGCCTGGGCGGCATGCTTGGCCTGGACGGGAACTATACCGGCAGCGGTCTGATTCCCTCCGTGACGGGATTCTTTGACGTTGGTTTCTCTAACACCATTTTTTACGATGCAGAGGATGATGCGTTCAGCCGCTACGGACTTTCGGCCGAAGGTGTACGGAGGTTCAAGGACTCCGCATCCTTCATGGGAGTTCATACGCCTTTCCGCTATGCAGGGAACCTGTCCGTACGAGGAAGCGGGAAGGGGCTGAATTATTCCCTGGCGCTGCCCCTCTATTCTGACCCCTATTTCCTGACGGACTACGGCAGCCGCAAGGAGTACATGGACTGGATAAGCTTCCTGACCAGGAGCAGCTTTGACGAGGTGAGCGACAAGATGAAGGCGACCGATGAGGACAGCCGCACGGTCTCGAGCTTCACCCAGGAAGCGAGGGTATCCTATTCTTTTCCCCCGCTCGTGAGCCTGGCGACCCCCTACTTGAGTAACGCGAGCCTGAATGCCTCCAGCTCCGCCAATTTCAAAAGCTGGAAGCGG
The DNA here is from genome assembly GCA_902773215.1 of uncultured Spirochaetaceae bacterium. Taxonomy (GTDB): domain Bacteria; phylum Spirochaetota; class Spirochaetia; order Treponematales; family Treponemataceae; genus Treponema_D. The sequence continues at coordinate 1,120 of CACYDQ010000054.1, forward strand.
ACTGACGACCTTTTCAAGGAGCAGCCAGAAGTTTGGAAACTCTACTCCCCGGAGCGCAAGATTTTCTATCCCTCGCTTCTTACTCCCATCAAGCTCTCCCTGTCTGCCGGGGGGACCCTGTACAGCTACCCGAATCCAGCAAAGGCGGATGACACATCGGAGGAAGGTGAGCAAGAGGCTGAGGATGAGGGGGAGGAAGCCCTTGGCCCTCCGGAAGAAGACGGGACCCCTCCGGAAACGGCAGACAAGGAAAAGAATACGCTTTTTACCGCGGACGATTTTCCGTCCTTGGACGACATACAGCTACCCCAGCTCGCGACATTCAACGGCTTCCAGTACAATCTGGGCTACAATCTCAGCCCGAGCTACGTGAACCAGCGGAGTTACAGCGCGACGACGCTCTTCCCTGATGATACGGACTTTGACTGGACCAAGGTATACTCCACCTATTATGAGATCAGCTCTCCCGTCGTGTTCAAGAGCAATTTGTCCTACAGGGACAAGTTCTTCTCCGTGACGAACGACCTTTCCTTCAATCCTCATTTCCAGAAGCATCCTGATTTGGACGGCTATACGACTCAGTCTTCCAAGGATTCCGTCCTGAACGCGGACTATGGGGCAAAGAAGGTTGACATAAATGAGACGAACCTTGTTTCCTTCAGACCGTTTACCTACAACAGCGTGATGTATGACAGCGGGCTGGACTGGAAGAGCAGCATCAAGCTGCTCAGGACTGAATTTGTCGGCGATGCAACGAACCCTGACTGGGATTACCTGCCAGTAAAGGCTGATGACAAGAGCATAACGGAGCACACACTGACCGGGTTTGTTGTCGCCAGGGAGGGCGAGAAAATCTCCCAGAGATTCTCCTCGTCCTTTTCACTTGCACCACGGGCCGGGGCAAGTGATTTCATGGTGGATCTGACCTTCCCGTACGTCGAATGTGGCTTCTCCACGGGCGTGGAACGTGTGGATGCCATCGATGAGGACGAGGATCCGGAGTTCAGGAACAAACCTTTCAGGCAGTATCTCACTGTCAATCTTCTCAAGAGTTTGAAATTCACGGAATCCTATAACTTCAACAGGGAAGAAGCGCACCATGACTCGCTCAGGCTCGCTTTCAGCTGGTGCGGCTTTCAGGCCGCATACACGATGCAGCATGCCTACAGCTACGACTGGGATCCGCTCAAGGGATGGAAAGCGGCAGAGGAGAAGGACTTCATTCCCTACAGCCTGAGCTTCTCTTACGCGTCGCCTTCCAAGAAATTCCGTTACTGGAAGAACCGCATAACCTGGGCACCCTCGCTGCAGACGAGCTTCGTCTACGACCTGGCACGTCCGGCCGAGAGTTATTTTACCTTCATACCCGCGATGACATTCAGGATAAACCAATTTCTCTACCTGACATTCAGCTCCGAGTCCCGGAATTCCGTCGTTTTCCGTTACTTCGAGGGCCTCACGGGATACGAGGACATCATAAGCGGGGAGAAGAACCCCTTCAAGGACCTCGCCGACTCCTTCGCCTTCTGGGATATGGACAGGAGGAAGGCTTCCGGCTTTAAGGTGAAGAACTTCAAGATGACGCTCGCACACAACCTGCATGACTGGACCTTTGCGTCGAGCTACGTGTTCAAGCCCCGGATCATAAAGGACGAGCAGAACAAGTCGGTATTCAGCTATGACCCATATTTCTCATTTATCATCAGCTGGCGGCCTATGTCGGGACTCCGTACCCAAGTGACGGACGAATACGGCGAGGTGCAGCTGAACCCGTAAAAAATTTGAGCTTTCCTCTTGCATAAAAAGTGATTTTGCCATATACTAGAGGCAGATTTGCGGTAATAATACATCGGTAGTATGCGAGCTTCCCAAGCTTGATAGGCGGGTCCGACTCCCGTTTACCGCTTCCAGACGGCAGGGGCGATATGGCCGAGAGCAGAAAAGTAAACCAGAAGAAAGTCAATTCCCTCAAATTGCCCCGTGTGTTCAGTGCCCTTGAAGACAAGATTTCCCTTTTCAAAGCGACAAACCCGAATGGTACTCCTTCTTCACCGATGCGTGCCGATGAGATACGGCAGAAGAAGATTGACTACTACGAGGAGGAATTCAAGCTCGCCGTTGCGGGGAATTACCGTAAGTACCGCTTTCCCTACAAGACTCTCGGGGAGAAGTCGGCTGAGGCTGATTCCCTGATTTGCGACGAGGAGCGGATTCTTTCCGCATATAACCTCTTCAAAGCCGTCCGCGAGGCCAATGCGAGCTTCGCTTCCCACGAGACCAAGATAATCGACGACGTGATAACGTGTCCCTTGACGCAGATGGAGCAGTACACGACCGGGGACGAGTTTGTCTACCTGCAGGCATGGCTCTACTTTGAGAAGCGGTCGAGGGACTTCATCCCCTACATGTACCTGCTCGGGGACGGCTCTACTTACATCATCCGCTTCATGCCCGCCAGCAGCTATCGCTGGAACTACAAGGACAAAGAAGTCTTTGCCATCATACAGGCGGCCTTCTACCCTACGGATTCCCTGCCGGGAATCTAATGGGTTTTTGCAAGGCGGTTTATCGCCTTAGTTTCCCTTCCATGTATCCTGCCACAGCTTCCATCTCCTCTCTCAGCTTCCAGGGCGGATTCACGATGAACATGCCGCTTCCGTAGAGGTGGGGACCTGCCGCTTCCGTTGTCTCTTCTGGATTCCGCACCGTTACCGTGCAGCGCATTGTCTCCTTGGGGACGGCCTGGAGCTTGGCGAAGTCCTCGAGCGCTGACAAAAGCTGTGCTGTTTCGTTCTTGCGCCTGACGAGCAGTGGAAACCAGAGGGCGATGACGGCAGTGTTCCACTTCGTGATCACGGTTTCCACGGCTTCCCTGGCGCGCACGTAGTCCTCCGCGTCCTCATAGCTTGGGTCAATCAGCACTAGGCCGCGCCTGACGGGGGGCGGGCAGAGGGCCTTGAGCGTCGCGTAGCTGTCTCCTTCCCGCACGTCTGCCCTGACAGGGCAGTTCTGTTCCCCGTCCGCCGTAAGAAGTGGAAACCGAACGTTCGTTCTCAGGCTCTGCAAGGCGGAAGGGTGTTTTTCAGTCAGGTGCAGCGCATCTCCGTCCCTCATGCAGAACCGCTCTATCTCGGGGCTGCCTGCGTACAAGCCTAACGTATGGTAGTTTTCTTCCACGGAAACATAGTCCTGCAGGGCGGGGGGCATTCCTGCCGCATCCTGTGTCAGCAGGGCTTCGATTCCTTCTTTTGCTTCACCGGTCTTGACCAGACGCTCGTCGTCCAGACGGAACCTTCCCGCCCCGGCGTGGCAGTCAATGACGGTGAATGGCTTGTCTTTCTTGCGGAGCGAGCGGAGGATGGCGAGCAGGCAGGTGTGCTTGAGGATGTCCGCGTGGTTCCCCGCGTGGTATTCGTGCTGGTATGAGAGCATGGGGATATTATATGGAAGAAAGAGGACAGGGGCAAGTGGCGTGAAGCTTAAAGCTTTTGTCACGTGAGGCTTAAGCGTTTTGTTCCGTGAGGCTTAAGCGTTTTGTCACGTGAAGCTTAAGCATTTTGTCATCTGATCAATGAGAATGTGTAGCCAACAAGTTTAAATTATGGCCAGAAATCAGCTGGAAGATATTTTCCCTTGCAGAGTATAAAGATACTCTATCATGGAAGCATTGATTTTTCCTTCATAAAAGTGTAAATTCGATTAGGAGGTTGCTTTATGCCGTTGAGGTGGTGGTTTAAATGCCTATGACAAGAATCCTTTTTGTGTGCCACGGGAACATCTGCCGGTCCCCGATGGCCGAGTTTGTGATGAAAAAGCTCGTGGCGGATGCGGGGTTGTCCGATCAGTTCCAGATAGACTCCAAGGCGACCAGTACGGAGGAGCTGGGAAACCCGCCCTATCCACCGGCGAGGGCGAAGCTCCGGGAGATGGGTATTCCCCAGCCACCCCACCGGGCCAGTCAGATACGGCGGGCTGACTACGCGGACTGGGACTACATCATCGGGATGGACAGTGCGAATATGCGTAATATGGAACGAATTTTTGGCGGCGACCCGGACGGAAAGCTCTACAAGCTCCGTTCTTTCGCCGGGCATTCTGGTGACATCGCCGACCCTTGGTACAGCGGTGACTTTGACACGACCTATGATCAGGTGCTGGAGGGCTGTTCGGCTTTGTTGAAACGGCTCAAATTTTAATAAATAAAATTCCTGTAAAGTCGATAATAAGGATATGAAAGCAAAGAAATTAGCTATCTTTTTTGGACTTTGTCTCACGGGCACCA
>CACYDQ010000055.1 GCA_902773215.1 uncultured Spirochaetaceae bacterium
AGCTCGCTGCCGATTGCCCGCTTGTTGAAGTAGACGAAGGATCCGGTGATGCCGCCGAGCAGGATGAAGCCCAGCACCATGGCGAACACGTTTGTCTGTATGCTGAAAGCCCTGCCGTTGGAGTGGGGCACGAGCATGACGGTGATTTTCTCGTCGAATATATGGAATACCTTTGCCAGGCCGCGGCCAATCAGGGAGAAAAAGCTGCCAAGCCCGCTCCCTACATGGGAAACAAAGTTTTTCTCAAAGTTTTTATATCTTCTCGTGCGGGCCACGGGGGAATCTCCTTATGCTACACAGGCAGTCCTTATACAGGAAGCCCATTATCATATATAATATAGTAGCAGGTTACAAGCAAATAATCAAGGGCACGAAGCAAGGGCTTGCCGTGCATGCCGAATTCATTTGACAGGAACTGCCTGCTATGATAGAATATCGGAAAGATGGGAATGATATTTTATCCTTTGCTTGACTTTTAGTCTGCTGGGGGTAAAGTGATGGACTCTGTGAGTGTAGGGAATCTTGTCTGCCGCCCGGGCGGTGGCAGAACAGGAAGCCCTACTTTATTTTTGTGTATAGGGAAATAGGGAAAATATGCACTTTTTTGATACGCATGCCCATGTCGGGCTGCTATTCGATGATCCGCACAAGCAGTACCGCGCCATAAAGGAGGCGGAGCTTGCCGGCGTGACGAGGATTGTCTCCATAAACAACAGCCTGCATGACTTCAAGCAGGAATACCTGCTTCTCAAGACCAAGAAGGGGGTCTTCCATGCGGTCGGCGTGAGCCCTGCCGAGGTGGTCTCCCCGGGCAACGACTGGCGCAATATAATAGAAGAAAGCGTCAAGCTCCCCCGTGTGGTCGCCATCGGCGAGACCGGGCTGGACTATGAGAAGCAGTACGGGGACAAGCGGAGCCAGATAGAGCTGTTCATTGCCCAGCTGGAGATGGCGCAGAGCCTGGACAAGCCGGTCATCATACATAACCGGGGGGCGGGCAGGGACATCTTTGAAATCCTGCGCGACCGCATTCCTCCGAAGGGGGCGGTGTTCCACTGCTACAGCGAGAACGCCAAGTATGCCCGCCAGTGCCTGGACGCGGGCCTGGACGTGTACTTCTCCTTCGCGGGCAACCTGACCTACCGCAACGCGCAGAACCTGCACGAGACGGTGCTCAACATCCCGGCTGACAGGATGCTCATAGAGACGGAGAGCCCCTTCATGGTTCCCGCCAAGTACCGGGGCAAGCGCACCATGCCCGCCTACCTGCCCGCGACGGCGGAGTTCCTTGCGCAGATGCTCCAGATGAACCTGGAGGATCTTGCGAAGCAGCTCTGGACGAACTCCTGCAAGATATTCGGTATTCCCGAAGAAGAGGAGACCGCCTAGGATGGTGCCGGGCGGCGGCGGGGGGCGTCTGGGCCGGTCTTTCCTGACCGAGGAGGAGAAGGCCAGCCGCCCCAAGGTGACAGGACAGCTTATTGTCCGGGTCCTGTCCTACCTCAGGCCCTACTGGAAGCAGATGCTCCTGGTGCTGGCCGCCATCGTCGCTTCCTCTTCTTTCAGCCTGACACCCTCCATCCTTACCGGCCGGATAATCGACGACGGGCTCATCGGCCGGGACTTCCGCGCCCTCGTCACGCTCATCGTCCTTTCTCTCGCGGTCACCCTCGGAGCCAACCTCATCGGGGTGCTGGAAAGTTACCTGAACAGCTGGATTGCCCAGCACATCATCTACGACATGCGGGGCACGATGTATGCCCACCTGCAGAAAATGCCGCAGTCCTTCTTCACGTCGAACAAGCAGGGCGACATCATCACCCGCATGACGAGCGACATCTCGGGCGTGCAGCGGGTCATCACGGACACCCTTGCCAGCATACTGTCCAACTCCATCACCCTCATCGTCGCCCTCATCGCCATGTACCAGAAGAACTGGATGCTTGCCACGCTCGGCGTGCTCATCGTCCCCCTCTTCATCATCCCGACAAGGAGCGCGGGCAAGACCCGCTGGTCGCTCACCCGCGAGGCGCAGGAGTGCAACGACGAGATAAACGGCATACTGAACGAGACCCTTTCCGTGAGCGGGCAGCTGCTCGTCAAGCTCTTCGGCAGGGAAGCCCACGAGTTCGGCAAATACCAGGAAGCCAACGGCCGCCTGGTCAGGCTGAACATCCGGGAGGGCATGGCGGGCCGCTGGTTCCGCGTTGCCCTGTCCACCTTCGCGGGCATCGGCCCCATGCTCCTCTACCTGGCGGGAGGCCTCCTGATCATGCGGGGCGACCAGTCGGTCACCGTCGGCGACATCACGGTCTTCGTTGCCCTGCTCGGCAGGATGTACGGGCCGGTGAACCAGCTCCTGAACATACAGGTGGACTGGATCCGCAGCATGGCGATGTTCACGCGGATATTCGAGTACCTGGACATGCCGGTGGAAATAGACAGCCCCCCGGACGCGATCATCCCGGAAGGGGCGAAGGGGGAAGTCCGTTTCGAGAAGGTGTGCTTCTCTTACAGCCCGGAGCGGCAGGTCCTCAAGGACATCTCCTTCACGCTGGAACCAGGCAGGAGCATTGCCATCGTGGGGCCGTCAGGCTCCGGCAAAAGCACGATCGTGAACCTGATTCCCCGGCTCTGGGACGTCAGCTCGGGAAGCGTGAGCTTTGACGGCACAGACGTGCGCAAGCTGGATTTGGGCTACCTCCGGCGGAACATCGGCATCGTCAGCCAGGAGACCTATCTTTTCAACGGGACGATACGGAACAACCTCCTGTACGCGCGGCCGGACGCGGGCGGGGCGCAGCTGGAGGAGGCCTGCCGGACGGCGAACATCTGGGACTTCATCTGTTCGCAGGAGCAGGGGCTGGACACGCTGGTGGGGAACCGGGGTCTCAAGCTCTCGGGCGGCGAGAAGCAGCGTATCTCCATAGCCCGCGTCCTGCTCAAGGATCCCGCCCTGCTGATATTCGACGAGGCGACGAGCGCCCTGGACTCCATCTCCGAGCGCAAGATACAGGACGCGATAGACCCGCTGATAGACTCGCGCACGAGCATCCTCATCGCCCACCGCCTGTCGACCATACTGGCCGCCGACGAAATCCTCGTCGTCAAGGACGGGCAGATTGTGGAGCGGGGGACGCATGATGAGCTTGTCGGCGCGGGGGGCGTGTATACGGAGCTCTACGAGACCCAGTTCAGGACGGGGAAGGCCCGCTGACAAAAAGGCCCGCCTGCCGGCGGCACTGTTCCCGCTTACGGGGCCGGCTTTTCCTCTATCCTGTGCGGGCCGTCCTCCCGCAGGGTGGGCTGCCGCTCAAGCAGGGCCTTGTACAGGCCGGTCTCGCCTTTCAGGAATTCCAGCAGGGGCCTGGATTCCGTGGCGGGGGCGGTGTTGTCGAATTCGACGTGGGCATAGATGGGCTGCAGGATTATCCTGATGAAGTCCTCTGCCCGGCGGGTTATCTCCTCGCTGTCATCGCTGTCCTTTCCGTTCAGGAACGAATCCTCGAACGCGGCCTTGTACTCGCTCTGCCGCTTGCGGAGCTCCTTCTCGTAGTACTCCCCGTCCTCCACGCTTATGTGCTTGATGTCCCCGTCCTTGTCCAGCTTGACGTGGCGCATCTCGCTGAAGAAGTCCTTGTAGTCGAACCTCGGCATGGTCAGGTACTCGCCGGTCAGCCCCGAGACGACGACCGTGCTGTTGCTGACCTTGGCAATCTGTATCTTCTGTAAGTCGATTCCCCGCTGGTAGCTTATCGTGCAGTCCATCACGGACAGGATCTCGTCATAGCTCCTGCCCTTGCCCAGCATGCGGCCGATCGCGGAATCGTCCTCATCCTCGTTGAAGCTCTCCCGCCGCTTTATCGTTGCCTCCTGCTGGTAGTCACGGAAGCAGACCTTGAACACGTCCCGGTAGGTCTCCATGTTGAAGGTCAGGTTCTCCAGCAGGGTTATCCTCCGCCGGAAGTCTATCTCCTTCTCCTCGTAGGCCTCCTTGTCCTTCCGCAGGCGGTCCAGCTCCTCCTCCTGCTCCCTGAGCTCCTCCCGCATCCCGCGCTCGTCGTAGCGGACGAGCTTCCTGAGAAGCGGCAGGGAAAGCAGCGCGAGGGTGAAGGAGAATGCCCCGATGGTCGCCGCGGACACCAGCACCGCCAGCCGGGGGGCGCTGCGGGCTATGACGAGGGAAAGCCAGAGGGAGACGATGATGCAGCCGGACAGGACCGCGCAGGCGGCTATGCGTGCGATGAGGGCGAGCGTCCTCCGTACCGGGGCGGTAAGCCGTCTTGCCAGGCGGGGAAATGGTGACGTACGTTTCACAAGGCCATTCTATAATTTCTGCCCGATGTTGGCTAGTGGCACCCTGTCCATCCTCCTGCCCGGCCCCTGCAGGCGGACTGTCACGGGTGCTGTTACAGGGCTGTCCGAGGCTTGACTATCAGTCTAATCCTTTGCTAGTATAGGGGTTAGGGAGGTTGACCGTATATGCAGAAAAAAGTCGTGGCCGTAGCGGGCAGCGGCAAGAAGATGGACGATGCCCTGAAAAAGCTTTCCCTGAGCAAGGACCCCCCGAAGTGGGCCTTCGCCCTCATCCTTCTGCTGTACCTTGCGGCGACCCTCTCGGTGACCGCCGTCTCCCGCAACCCGGGCGTAGTCATGCTCGGGGGCAATGCCATCCCCATCACCATCTTCACGGGGGTCTTTTCCGCGCTTTCCAACATCTGCATCATCTTCCTTGTCATCTTCTTCAAGGGGCCGGGCTTCCTGACCGCCATGGCCATCCTCATCCTGCAGTTCCCCCGCATGATGTACAGCCTTTTTGTCGTCCATGATTTCGCAACCATCCCCGGCGCGTTCAACAATATCGCCACGATTTTCGCCATCGTGATAATCGCCGTGAACAAGAGCCGGGTCGCGAAATACCAGGAAAGAATGCAGAAACAGGCGGTCACCGACACGCTGACGGGCCTGCCCAACAGGTTCGCCTGCTCGGAATTCGTCGGTAGCCTCATAGACAAGG
>CACYDQ010000056.1 GCA_902773215.1 uncultured Spirochaetaceae bacterium
CGGCGTCCAGCAGGCCAAGAACCAGGCCGCAATCGGCAAGGCGAGCGGCAAAATCCAGAGCGCGGACAGCCTGGTCTCGATGAAGGAAGCCCAGCGAGACCGCCTGGAGGAGGACCTGCAGGACAAGGTGAAGACCCTCCTTGAGCACAACTCCTATTCGCTTGAGGGGCTGGAGAAGCACAAATATCCGTATACCGACCTTCAGAAGAAGACCTGCACCGAGATAGTCAACCTGCTGAAAGATTTGCAGCGCCTGGACAAGGAGATTGAGAAGGGCATCGAGGAGATAAAGGGCTCCCTTGAGGCCATAAACAAGATAAACGATTCCATGGCGGCGAACGCTGCCGCCGAGGGCGAGAAGGACAGCGCGTCCGTCGATCAGGAGACCATCCTGGGCGAGATGACGACGATGCGGCAGATGGCCAAGATGACCTGCGGCCGCCAGGGAAACCAGTTCCCCGTCTTTACCCGCGAGTTCTTCCACTGTCTCCAGCAGGGAACCGGCTTCCGGGAGAACGTCATCCGCGAGCTGGCCTGGATCGAGTCGATTGACCCGGGCTGCTTCGTCCGCATCCACAGGAACATGCCCAACCGCATCGTCCCCTACACCCTGCTCGTGCCGACATACGGCGACTCCGGCTTCTGCTGGGAGCCATTCGACCGCTACAACCGCATCACGAGCCGCGGCCGCATCTGTATCCCGATGTACCCGCGCAACCTCAAGATTGCCTGCCTTACCGCCGTCGCCGACCTGCGCTGGCAGGTCGCCAAGGAGAAGGCCTCCTTTGACTGGATGTCCGACGGGCTTACGGGAATGTACTACCAGTGGATTGACAGCCAGAAGCTCAAGGGCGACCTGAAGCAGTTCTTCATCGCCGACTACATCCTTTGGATTACCAAGGAGTCCCAGGGCCAGCAGAAGCTCCCCAAGGAAGTCCGCGGCATTTTCTGGCGCTATATGCCCTACCCGCAGGAGCTCAAGGACAAGCTCAAGAAGATGAGCCTGACCTATCAGGAGCTCTGCCAGAGGGATGCGAACCGTGCGATGAGCGACGGATATTGATTCTATTTCGGTGCGGCCTCCTCTGGTCGCCCCTGTTTTTTCGTGGCCGGCGGCAGGATGCCGGAGCTGCCAGGAGGTTTTGCTATGAAAATTGCGCTTGTAGGATATGGAAAGATGGGGCACATGCTGGAGCAGTCGGCCCTTTCTTGCGGGCATGAGGTCGTCACGACGGTCGATGTCGCCGCCCCCGACGCCAAGGTGAGGATTGCGGCCGGGGACGGGGCGGCCCTCGCGGAGGCCGTCAGGTCGAGCGGGGCGGAGGGAGTCATCGAATTCTCCCATCCCTCTGCCGTGATGGGCAACATCCAGGCCCTGCTGCCGACGGGAATCCCCCTCGTCGTGGGGACGACCGGCTGGACGAACAGGGAGGCGGAAGTCGCTGCCCTCGCCGCAAAATGCGGCGGAACCCTTATGCGGAGCGCGAACTTTTCCATCGGGGTCAATCTCTTCTATAAAATCGTGCAGGAGGCGGCAAGCCTCGTCAGCAACTTCAGCGAGTACGACGCCGCGGTCTGGGAGATGCACCACAACCAGAAGGCGGATTCCCCCTCCGGAACCGCGCTTGAGATAGCCCGCCGCGTCATGGCCGGGGACACGCGCAAGACCGTGATGGTCACGGACGCCTTCCACGAGCGGCCCAAGGCGAATGAGCTGCACGTCTCTTCGACCCGCTGCGGCTCGGTGCCGGGGACGCATACGGTCTTCTTTGACTCGCCCGCCGACACGATAGAACTGACCCATACTGCCCGGAGCCGCCAGGGCTTTGCGAACGGTGCCGTCCACGCGCTGGAGAACCTCTGTTCCCTGCTGGAGGCGGGGAAGCTGGAGCGGGGCAGGCTCTACGGCATGGCCGACGTGTTCCCCGGCCTGTTTGACTAAGAACGGAGGGGCGGCCCCTGCATGCGGGCCGTTCCGCAGCGGGGAGGCTGGATGGGGGCGCTGAAGCCGGAAAGGCCCCGTCCGCCGCACGCCCCCGAATCAGAGGAGGAAGGTCGTTTATGAGACTCAAGCTGCTCATGGCACTACTTATCGCAGGCGCGGCCGTTGCCCTTACTTTGTATACCTCCCCCCGCCTCCACCTCAGCAACAGGGAGCGCGAGCAAGAGGAGAACCTCCTCATCGCGGACTACCTGTATGACGAGCTGGGAAAAAGCCTGGAGATTCCCCTGACCATAGTCAGGACCATGACCACAAATGATTTCCTCAAGGAAGCCCTCCGGGAAGAGGAGTCCGGCGGCCCGGCCCGGCCCGGTGTCTCCGTGCCCGACTACCTGTCCTCCCTTCAGAAGCAGTTCGGCTGTGGCACGGTCTTCGTCGTCTCGGAGAAAACCCGCCGCTATTACACGCCGGACGGAATCGCCAAGACGGTGAACCCGGAGCAGGAGCCCTATGACATCTGGTACCAGCGTTTCCTGGACTCGGGCAAGGCCTTTGCCCTGGACACGGACCGCGACCAGATGAACGATTACCGCTGGGCCGTGTTCGTCAACGCCCGCATCACCGCTTCCGACGGCAGCCTGATGGGGGTATGCGGGCTGGGCCTCCCCATGGACGAGATTCAGGACATCCTCGGGAAGGCGGAGAAACAGTGGGGGGTAAAGGCGACCCTCATTGATGGCGGCGGCCTGGTGCAGGCGGACGTGGACTCCTCCAACATAGAGAACGCATACATCTCCGATGCCATAGCGGATGGCGCGGGGGCGGATTCCTTCAGCTATGCGAAACGGAGCTTCGGCGGTTTCCGCATGACCCGTTACATGGACAAGTTCGGCTGGTACCTCGTCGTGCAGGGCTTCGGGTGCCTTTCCGACAGGGACACGCTTTCTGCCGCGCTGGTCATAGCCCTCTACCTTATCCTTGCGGCCCTGCTCGTGCTTGTCCTGCTGTCCCGCAGCGGCGCGGCGCGGCACATGCTGACCAGGACCCTCCTGCCGGAAGACCCGCTCACCGGCCTTCCCAACCGCAACTACGTGAACGAATCCTTCGGGGAGCTGGGCGTGTTCAACACGACCCGCTACAAGTCCATGGCCATGTTCGACATAGACAGCTTCAAGGTCGCCAACGAGACGATGGACGGAGATGCCATCCTGCTGAAAATCGTGCAGCTGACCAAGGACATGTTCGGGGAGAGCGGGATGATATTCCGCTGGAACGGGGACGAGTTCGTGCTTTTCCTGGAGATAGACGCGGACGAGGCGGAGATGAAGTTCAGGATCCTGTGCGCCTACATACAGAAGGAGACCGGGGTCACCATATCCGTCGGCATAGTCCAGGTGGACCTCTTCGAGAGCATCAAGCGGAACTACCACCGGGCAGTCCTGCAGTGCTATGCCGTCAAGGAAGCCGGGGGCAACGGGGTCAGCCGGAAATCATGAAAGTCAGGCACTCCCAGTCCATAAAGCTCCTGGTCTTTCCCGGCAGCACGGCCCTCGTCCTGCTCGTGTTCTGCCTGACGGCCCTCCCGCTCGTGCGCAAAAGCCGGGAGCTTGCCGGGGAAAAATTCTCGCAGTCAATCGGCATGACCCTGGAGAAGAAGTCCCTTGAGCTGGACGCATGCTTCAGGTTCATCGAGAATTCCGTGCAGGCCGCGGAGGAATACATACTCAGGACAATCGATGAGGACCAGATTCTGGACAGCCCCGGTTATGAGAGGAGCTTCCTCGGTTCCCTTGCCGGGGAAATGGCATCGCTTGCCAGCCTGACGAACGGGGTCATCGCCCTCTATTTCCGCATGGAGCCGGAACGCTTCGGCGGGGAACGGGGGATTTTCCTTGAGAGCGACGGGAAGGGGGGCTTCGTCAGCGTCAGGCCCACGGACATCCTGAGCTTCTCCCCGACGGACGTGGAGCACGTGGGCTGGTACTATACCCCCGTCTGGGCGGGAAAGCCCGTCTGGACCGCCCCCTACGAGAACAAGAACATAAACGTCCACATGATTTCCTACGTGTCGCCCCTGTACAAGGATGACTCCCTGCTCGGCGTGGTGGGCATGGACATAAACCTCGCGGCCCTCAAGGACATCGTGGACTCCCTGCCGGAAGACGGGATGCTCGGCGTGCTCCTGGGGCAGGAGGATACCCTCGTATACTACAGCAACTCAAGCAGCATGGGCAGGTCGGTCGAGGCCTCCGCCGACGCGCGCGCGATGGCCGCGGCCATGGCGGTCAGGGCGGACGGGGAGCTCTGCAAGTTCAAGTGGCGGGGACAGCCCCACCAGGGGGCCATGCGCAGGCTCGGGAGCGGCATGACGCTCGTCATAGCGAAGGCCGACGCCACGCGGATCGTGTCCCAGAAGGACTTCCTGCTCACGCTCGCTTGTTCCCTCGCCGTTTCTTCCGCGCTGCTCGCCCTCTTCCTGTTCGTCATGGACAAGATGATCCTGGCTCCCGTCCGCCTGATGACGGAGGCCTCCCACAAGCTCGCACGGGGCGAGCTGAACAGGGACATCCCCTACAAGTCCGGCAGCGAGCTCGGGCTTCTTGCCGACAACATCCGCAAGATGACGGGGCAGATGAAGGAGTACATCGGCTGGATACGGGAACAGACGAAACGCGAGCGGGGGGCGAAGGAGGAGGCCCTGGCCGCATCCCGGGCAAAGAGCGCCTTCCTGGCCAACATGAGCCACGAGATCCGCACGCCCATAAACGCCGTGCTCGGCATGGACGAGATGATCCTGCGGGAATGCAGCGACAAGACGATACTGAACTATGCCTCCAACATCAAGATGGCGGGGGCAAGCCTGCTTTCCATCGTGAACGACATCCTCGACTTCTCCAAGGTGGAGTCAGGCAAGATGGAGCTCCTGCCTGACGACTACGATACCCCCTCCCTGATCGTGGACCTGGTGAACATGATACGCGGACGGGCGGAAAGCAAGGGGCTGGATTTCGTGCTGTCCTCCGATCCCGGGCTGCCGCGGATTCTTTACGGGGACAGCGTGCGGATAAAGCAGTGTGCCCTCAACGTCCTGACGAACGCGGTCAAGTATACCAAGGAAGGGTCTGTCAGCTTCAGCATCGGCTATGAGAAGATAGACGAGATGTACATCCTGCTCAAGGTGAGCGTCAGGGACACCGGGAGCGGCATAAAGAAAGAGGACATGGACAAGCTCTTCTCGCCCTTCGAGCGGATCGAGGAGGGCAAGAACAAGACGGTCGAGGGAACAGGCCTGGGAATGAGCATCGTCGTCAAGCTGCTCGCCATGATGGGCTCGTCCCTCAAGGTCGAGAGCGAGTACGGCAAGGGCAGCTGCTTCTCCTTCGCCGTGAAGCAGGAAGTCGTGGACTGGTCCCCGGCCGGTGACATTGAGGATGCCTACCGGAAGAGCGTGGAGCGCATCGAGGCATATACGGAGAAGCTGTATGCGCCGCGGGCACGGCTCCTCTTCGTCGATGACACGGAGATGAACCTTGAGGTCATACGCGGCCTGCTCAAGAAGACGGGGATGAAGATAGACACGGCGACGGGCGGGCGGGAAGCCCTGCGCCTGGTCAAGAAGAACGCCTACGACATCATCTTCCTGGACCACCGGATGCCGGAGATGGACGGGGTGGAGACCCTGCACGCGATGCAGTCCCTGAAGGGCAACCTGTCGGCGGGCAAGCCCTGCGTCGCCCTCACCGCGAACGCCCTGAGCGGGGTCAGGAAGACCTACCTGTACGAGGGCTTCGACGACTACCTGTCCAAGCCGGTCAACCCCGACAGGCTGGAGGAGTTGATACGGCATTTCCTGCCGGAAGACTATCTGGAGGACCCGCCGGATGCCGCATCCGGAAGCGCGGCGGAAGCAGCCGGATCGGAGGCGGGGCTGAAGGCCGGGGAGAGCATCCTCTCCCGGCTCCGCGGCGTGGAGGGCATTGACGCGCATGCGGCACTCGCCAGCTGCGGGACGGAGGAAGTGCTCGGGTCATCGCTGCGGAGCTTCGCGCTCTCCGTGGACAGCAAGGCCTGCGAGCTGGAAAAGCTGTACGAGGCCGGGGACTGGAAGGGATACGGCATCAAGGTACATGCCGTCAAGAGCACGTCCCGGCTGATCGGGGCGGCAGGTCTTTCCGAAATGGCCGCCCGGCTCGAGGCCCTGGCCGACAGCATCACGGATGACGGCACTGGCAGCGCGGACGGCTCCGGCGATATAATAGAACAAATCCATACCGGGCACGGGCCGTTCATCGCGGCATTCCGCAAGATGAAGGACCTGCTTGCCCCCGTCCTCCATACCGGGGGTATGGATGCGGACGGGAAGGAGCCGGGCAGGCCTCCTGTCACGCAGGAAAAGCTTGATGAGCTTGTGGAGCGGCTGTCGGCGTGTGCCGGGAGCTTTGACATAGACGGGCTGGATGCCGTGATGGAGGAGCTGGACGGAATGCCGGTTCCCCCTGAGTTCGAGGAAACCTTGGCCCGGATACGGGTTTGCGTGGACAACGTGGACTTCAAGGGACTGAAGGAAGCCCTGTCCGGTATGACAAAGCAACGAGAAAGAGAGGTTTGATATGAAAAAGGAAGTGTATGTCTTGGGAAATGAATCCCGCCTGGTCGTGAAGAATTTCCTCCAGGATCTGAGGAAGGCGGGATGCGAGCCGACCGTACTGCTGCCCGGTGCCTATGCGATAAAGGAGATTCCGGACAAGCCCCTCCACCTGATTATCTGCATGGAGGAGCTGATGGAGTTCCGTATCATCGAGGATGCCGCGGCAAAGAAGCAGAAGACGGGCCTGTCCCTGTACCTCATCGGGAACATCGGGAACCTGTCCCTTGAGGACGAGAAGTTCCTGAAGCAGCTGCCCTGCGTCCGTTTCCAGTCATACCCCGTCGATATGCCGCTGTTCATGAAGATGATGGAGAAGAACGACCCGGACAAGCCACGGATTCTCGTCGTGGATGACGAGCCTATTTTCCTGCGGAGCGTGAAAAGCTGGCTCGGCGAAGAGTTCGATGTCTCGCTCCTGAATTCCGGCGAGGAGGTCATGGAGTTCCTTGACATGCGTCCCGTTGACCTTATCCTCCTGGACTACAAGATGCCCAAGATGGACGGGTTCGACGTGCTCAGGAGAATCAGGGACGACATGGAATTCCAGAAGCTGCCCGTCATCTTCCTGACGGCGAGCAACGACAAGGATACCGTCATGGGGATCATGCACCTGGAGCCTTCGGGATACATCCTCAAGACGATGCCGCCTGAGGACATAAAGAAGTCCGTGAGGGACTTCTTCAGGAACCAGTCATTCATGTTCCCCTGATGCGCGGCGGCCTTTTGCGCCTGCAGTTGCGCAGGCTGTCTTGCCACGGACGGCCCCTGTCTGTATACTGTCTGGAGTAACTTGATTCGTAGGGTCGTGCAATATGTCTGATGTGGCTGGGCAGAAAGCTGAGATGCGGCAGGTGATGGGGAACGAGGCGATTGCCCTCGGTGCCCTTGCCGCGGGAGTGAACGTGGTCGCGGGCTATCCCGGGACGCCGTCCTCTGAGATAATCGAATGTATTTCCAAATACAACAAGGAGACCGGGGCTTACGTCGAGTGGTCGGTCAACGAGAAGGCGGCGGCTGAGGTCGCGGCGGGGGCTTCCATAGCGGGCTCCCGCAGCCTGATAACGATGAAGCAGGTGGGGCTCAACGTCGCCTCCGACCCCCTGATGTGCCTGGCATACGTCGGGGTCAAAGGCGGCATGGTCATCGTCAGCGCGGACGACCCCGGCCCCATCTCCAGCCAG
>CACYDQ010000057.1 GCA_902773215.1 uncultured Spirochaetaceae bacterium
AGGTCCACGATGACCTTGCCCCGCCACTTCATCACCATGCGGTTCGTGTCGGTGACGGTCGCGACGACGACGGCGTTCAGGTTCTCGGCGGCGGCTGCCTGTATGAAGCGGTCTACGTTCTCCTTGGCGACGACGACCGCCATGCGCTCCTGGCTCTCGGAAATCGCGAGCTCCGTGCCGTCAAGTCCCTCGTACTTCTTGGGGACCGCGTCAAGGTTTATGTCAAGGCCGGGCGCAAGCTCTCCGACGGCGACGGAGACTCCTCCCGCCCCGAAGTCGTTGCATCTCTTTATCATCAGGCACACGTCCTTGTCGCGGAAGAGCCTCTGTATCTTGCGCTCCTCTATGGCGTTGCCTTTCTGGACTTCCGCCGCCGCCGTGCTGACGGACTTCTTGTTGTGGACTTTGGAGGAGCCGGTCGCCCCTCCGATTCCGTCGCGGCCCGTGCCTCCGCCGAGCAGGATGACGATGTCGCCCGGCTCGGGCTCAGTGCGTACCACCTGGTCGGCGGGGGATGCGGAGATGACCGCGCCCAGCTCCATCCTCTTGGCGAGGAAGCCGGGGTGGTAGATTTCCGCGACCTGCCCGGTCGTCAGCCCTATCTGGTTGCCGTAGCTGGAGAAGCCCTGTGCGGCCTCGCGGGTCAGCTTTATCTGCGGGAGCTTGCCGGGCATCGTGTCCGACAGGGGGACGGTCGGGTCGGCGGCACCTGTCACGCGGAGTGCCTGGTAGACCCAGGAGCGGCCCGAGAGGGGATCGCGTATCGCGCCGCCGATGCAGGTCGCCGCCCCTCCGAAGGGCTCTATCTCCGTCGGGTGGTTGTGGGTCTCGTTCTTGAACTGGAGCAGCCATCGCTCCGTGGACTCCGGGCTGTCGTTGGTCGCCGTGTAGCGGACATCGACGAATATAGAACAGGCGTTGTTCTCGCCGCTGACCTCCAGGTCGTCCAGCTTGCCGTGCTTGCGGAGCCACTTGGCCGCAATGCATGCCATGTCCATCAGGGTGACGGGCTTGTCCGTCCGCCCCTCGTAGAGCTCGCCCCGCATCTCCTGGTAGCTCTTCCATGCCTTGCGGATTTCGGTCGCGTAGGGGCCCTCCTCCACCTTCACGTCCTCAAGCACCGTGTTGAATGTCGTGTGTCGGCAGTGGTCGGACCAGTAGGTGTCCAGCACGCGGATTTCGGTGATCGTCGGGTCCCGCCCCTTGTCCTTGAAATAATCCTGCATCCACTTGACATCGGACAGGTCCATCGCAAGGCCGAGGGAGCCGCGGTAGTAGTCCAGCTCCTTGTCGTCCAGCACCGTGAAGCCCTGAGCCGTCTCTATGTCGTGCGCCTCGCCCAGCTTCATCCTGAGCGTGGCTGGCTTGCCCTCGGCTGCAAGGCGGCTGTCCACCGGGTTTATCAGGTAGCGCTCTATCTTGACGATATCTTCCTTTGAAATGCCGTCTTTCGCACCCTTGAGCAGGACAATCTTGGCGCAGCGGACGATGGGGGGCTCGCTCCTGACGGTGAACTCCTTGGACATCCCCTCGCGCAGGAGGAGGAGGCACTGCTCCGCGCTGTCCGCCCTCTGGTCGTACTGGCCGGGCAGGTACTCCCAGATGATCTGGGTCTCGTCGGATGCGACGTTCAGGCTGTCGTAGAACACGAAGTCGCTCTGCGGCTCCGAGAAAATCCTGCTGACGGCGGCCTCGCAGACGGGCTCCGACACGTTCTCTATGTCGTAGCGGTTCAGGTAGCGGACCCCGCTTACCCCCCTCACACCGAGGAAGCCCTTTATATCCGAATAAATGCGTCCGGCCTCGTTCCTGAAGCCATCTTTCCTTTCAACGTAAATGCGAAACATATTTCCATTATAAGGCAAAAAGCCCGGATATGCAACGTCAAGTTCGGCACGACCCGCTACGCGTCCGTGGTCTACGGTGCAGGGGCGGAGACCATCAGCCGGGCCGTCACCGAGGAAAGCTCCGTTACGGTATCCGCCGGTGCGAACGGGGCAGACTTGAAAGGACGGGATCCACCATCTGATATTCAACGCTTCGGCTTACGAGCAGGAGGATGACAGCCTGTATTTTGCAATTCCCTCTCCCTCTTTTCTTTCCTATAAATATGCGTTATAATACCTTTCGAAGAGTATTCAACCTGGGAGGTCTTCTATGCCGCGCTTACAGAACTTTCTTCCCCTGCTCATGGGAGCCACGCTGGCTCTCGCAAGCTTGACCGCTATTTCCTGCAACGGGAACGGGGATGCGGGCGACATGGACGGCGACACCTATAACCCTGGGGGGGGGGGGTATACTGGAAATAATTCCGCCTCCTCCGGCACGTCAGGCTCCGGCAGCTCAGGCGGCGGCATCTCGGCATCGGACATACTGAACTTCTCCAACTCCAGCGAGGGCATGGAGACACTGATAGACAAACTGGCCACGGGCACGGAACAGAATGCCGGGGCGGGCACCCAGGCCGTGACGTTCAGCGCCGACGACATAGGCCTTCCCTCCGGGGGAAGCGCCGTCCTTACGATAAGCGGGGGCGGCTACAACTACTCCGGCACCGCGAGGGCGGACGCAAGCGGCAACGTGACATTCGAGATTCCGATGATAGCGAGCGGAAGCAGCATAACTGTGAGCCTCTCCGTGAAAGCCGCGGACGGCATCCTCCTGTACTCAGGCAGCAGGGAGCAGGTCGTGCGCGGCGACAGCATGCAGATATCGGTCGCCCTGACCCGACAGTTCTGGACCCTGCC
>CACYDQ010000058.1 GCA_902773215.1 uncultured Spirochaetaceae bacterium
CTTGTAGTTGTCATGCAGGAACTGCGAGCCCCGGTATGCGTCGATGAGCAGCTCAAGCTTCTTTGCCGCGTCAATCCTGCTGCACACGAGGATGAGCTTTTCCTTGGGGATTCCCCTGTCCGGGACGGGGGCAATCGGCGGGTAGAGGAGGTGAATCTTGCCCGCGGGGATTTCCGGCCAGTACTCTTCCAGGTAACCCTGCGTGAATGTCGAGTTGGGAAGGAAAGCGTCATAGGCGGCGGTGAAGCTCCTGTCCTGCCGGCCGCGTAGCCCGCCCCTCTGCCTCATCGGAAAGTGGATGATCGCTATGTTGTGTTTCGCCTTGAACGTCAGGTAGCCCCGGCTGCAATAGAAGAAAAGGTCGAACCCCCGCGACGCGTCCTGAATCCGCCTGCGCAAAAGCCAGCCGCCCAGCCTGCCCGGGCCGGTCCCGGAGGCATTACCCGGAGCCCGGACGGGCACGAGCCCTACCCTGCCCGGGTCAAACCCAGTCCCGTAGCGTTCCTTCAGCAGCCCGCAGAACGCCCCGTCCCCCGCGTAATCGGTGGGGTCGTAGCACTCGGACACAAAGGAGATGCGGGCTTCAGGATAGATTTCCGCAAGGGCCGCCGCCATCCTGACGGTGTAGGCCTCCGTCCCCCCCCTGTTGTAAAGCACCTCGTGAATGTAAAGACCGATTTTCTCAGGCTGCATACGTGCCTTTCAGTGTATCGTATTTCGGCGGTAAACTCAAGTTTGGGATAAAAACTTGCCTGTCCAAGGCGTTTTGTGATATAGACCTGCTCTCTTTCCTGATAAAATAGGATAAGGGCATAAAAAAGCCCGCCCTGTAGTGACCAGCTTCAGACGGGCTTGTATAATAGCTCTACGGAGGCATGTCGCTTGTTCCGAGCGTCCCCGTTTCTCCTAATATATCGGATTCCCCGCGAAAATTCAAGGCATAAAAACGCCCGCATCACCCCGCCCTTGCTGACAGGTAACGGCGGAGCATGAAGGCGCAGAAATAGGGGAAGGTATAGAAGCTGCCGTTGAACCCGACGTTCCTGTTCTGCCTCAGGTCAGCCTGCGCCTCCTCGTCGAGCGAGGCGACGAGCAGCCCCGTATCCCGGAAGTAGATTTTGTATTCCTTGGGATTGTAGTTCCCCTTGAGCGGCAGTTCCGGGGCTCCCAGGCAGTAGCAGACGTTCACGATTCCCGCGTCGCTCAGCCAGTCTACGGTGCCGGCGTACTCCCGGTTCCGTGCGCCGGGGGCGACCTTCGTAATCTGGTAGCGCTTGTTTTCCTTGGCGAGGAAGACCGGGATGTGCGTGTAGATGTTCTTTATCTTTGCCTTGTCCAGACCGGAGGCGTACTTTACTATGTCCTCCTCGTAGGCGCGGAGGATCTGCACCTGCTCGTTCAGCGTGCCGGAATAGTTCTTCTGGCTGACGAACATATCGACTACCTTGGGCATTCCCCCGAGCGTCATGTATTCCCGGAAGTTCTCCATCCAGATGCTGTACTCAAGCTCGGAGAAGGGTGTCAGGCTCAGCATGTGGTCAAGGATTCCGTCTGTCTGCTCCTCTGCATAGCCTTTTGCCCAGAGGAATTCCTCGAAGTCCAGCGAGTGCATCTCGTAGTCCTCTTTGTAGCCTGTGCTCACGGATGTGACTTCCTCGTACTGGATGCCGGGCAGGGAACCGGAGCAGATGACGTCATAGCTGCCGTCCTGCTTGAAGAACTTGAGGCAGGTCGCGCAGTCGGGGCAGGCCTGCATCTCGTCAAAGAGGATGAGCGTCTCGTGCGGGATGAACTTTCAGTCCGGCTTCAGGAGGCTTATCTCACGGATGACGTGCTCCGGGGAAAAACCTCCTTCAAATATCCGCTTGAACTGGGGTTCCGTGACGAAGTTGATTTCGATGAAATTCCGGTAGGAACGGGCCGCGAAATGTTCTATGGAGAAAGTCTTCCCTATCTGCCGCGCCCCCTTGATGACGAGGGGCTTTCGGTCGGGGTTGTTTTTCCATTGTACGAGGTCGCCGTCTATCTTCCGCCTGAGCATACCGACGGGATACACCGTCCCGTCACATTTTTCCAGCGTTTTTTTGCAGAAAAATCACATTTTTCCAGCTGAATTCGGGCAGAAAATCACATTTTTCCAGATTTTGACAGGAATTTAGGGTACCCCTAAACGGACGTTTCGGGCTGCCCTAAACGGGCGTTTACGGGTACCCGAAACAGGCGTTTTGAGGGGGCCTGAACGGACGTGTTGACAGCCCCTGACGCTTCTTATAAAATTCCCCCCACAATCTCTTGGAGGATTCATGAAAAACATACTGCTGCTGGCGGCCCTTTCTGCCGTCATGATCGGGCTCTGCGCGTGTTCCGGGAACAAGCTGCCGTCGCTTTCGGGGGACGAGGCGCGGGAGGCCTTCGCATCAGCAACGTACGTCTGCGTGACCGGGAAAAAGAAAAACTCTTTTGCTTCTTCGGATGTGGATATTGACTGGGCGGTTGCCGGGCGCGTAAAGGAAAAAGGAATCATCAACGTCCGCTACGTGTATTCGATTGACGGCAAAAAACAGTGCTATGTCGCGTCTCCGTGGTTTGACAGGCCGCCGTTCGACAATCCTGACGGCGGGGAAACGGTCGCGTATTACGACATGGACAAAAACTGCATCGGGTATATGCAGGAAGTTTACCGGTCAGAAAAGCGGATAGGAGATTATTTTTTCTTTGATGCCGAAAGCAACCCGAAGAAATATTATATCCCGCGGACCGACTGGACGTTCCAGGGCGCGGTGATATACGATATTGACGGGAATGAGGCCGGTCACATAGATGTCAGGCGCGCGGGCAACAACTGGTTCTGCATACGCCTGTTTTTGGATGACGGTGCTGCCGAGGAGCTTTCGGAGCTGGACCGGCTCGCGATGCTGTATGAAACTAAGCTTCTTGTCAACATTGCCTTGCGCAGTGAGTTTTATGAGATAAAAGGAATAGGGGCAGGCGACTAGGCAAGCCGGAGCCGTTGCCGGCCTGCCGTAACGGCCCCATGTGCCGCTACCTCCGCCCGAATGACTCCAGGTTGGCGAGGCCGCGCTTGAACTGGGGGACGCGGGCCTGGGCGGTCGTGTTCCAAGGGGAAGTCTGCCCGTCTTTCAGGAAGTGGTAGGCGACCCCCGCAATCATCGCCCCGTTGTCCCCGCAGAGCTTGAGCGAGGGGAAAATACAGCGCAAGTCCGTGCGCTCGGCGAGCATCGCCCTGAGCCGGGAGTTTGCGGCGACACCGCCCCCCGCGACGACGGTGGTCAGCCCCGTGTCCTCCACCGCACGGAAGAGGCGGGAGAGCAGGGTACGGCATGCCGCGTCCTGAAAGGAGGCCGCGATGTTCGGGATGGTCTTCTCGTAGCCGGGGTTCAGGAACATGTCCGCCTGATGGATGACGGCGGTCTTGAGCCCGGAGAAGGAGACATCGTAGCGGTGGGGGGAAGCCCTGCCCTCGTCCGCCTCGCCGCCGGGCTGGGCCCGCATTCCCTTCTTGTCGATTTTGGGGAGGGGAAAGGAGAATGCCGCAGGGTCGCCGTCCTTGGACAGCTTGTCGATTATCACGCCGCCCGGGTAGCCCAGGTCGTAGAACTTTGC